>WLOY01000153.1 GCA_009699015.1 Actinomycetota bacterium
CTCATCACCCTCACCGGCACCCAGGGGGTCAACGGCGGTGGCTGGGCTCACTACGTCGGCCAGGAGAAGTGCCGACCCGTGACCGGCTGGGCGCAACTCGCCTTTGGCCTCGACTGGGTGCGCCCGCCGCGCCAGATGATCGGTACCGCGTTCTGGTACGTCCAGACCGACCAGTGGCGCTACGACCGGCTCGGCGCCGACCTGCTCGCCTCGCCCCTCGGCGAGGGCCGATTCAAGGGCCGGACGATGATCGACACGCTCGCGCAGTCGGCGCGCTCAGGCTGGATGCCCTCCTACCCGCAGTTCGACCGCAACCCGCTGGACATCGTCGCGGAGGCCGACGCAGCCGGCATGGCGCCGGCCGACTATGTCACCGAGCAATTGAAGGGCGGCGACCTGAAGTTCGCGATTGAGGACCCGGACGCCCCCGGCAACTGGCCTCGCATCCTCACCGTATGGCGAGCCAACTTGCTCGGATCATCGAGCAAGGGCAACGAGTTCTTCCTCAAGCACCTCCTCGGCACCGCCAATGCCGTGCGCGCTGACGAGACCCCCGAGGGTGAGCGGCCCGTCGATGTCGCCTGGCGTGACGACGCTCCCGAGGGCAAGCTGGACCTGCTCGTGAGCATCGACTTCAGGATGACGAGCACCGGCATCTTCGGCGACGTCCTTCTCCCGGCCGCGACCTGGTACGAGAAGCACGACCTGTCGACAACCGACATGCATCCTTATATCCACGCATTCACCCCGGCGATCGACCCGCCGTGGGAGACCCGCAGCGACTACGACATCTTCCAGGGCCTCGGCCGCCGGGTGTCGGAGTTGGCGCATGGCCACCTCGACACTCGCAAGGACCTCGTCGCCGTCCCACTGCTTCATGACACCCCCGACGAGATGGCGGTACCCGCAGGCATCGTCCGCGACTGGAAGACCGGTGAGGTCGACCTCATCCCAGGCAAGACCGCACCGAAGTTCGTCGTCGTCGAGCGGGACTACACCGCAATCGGCGCGAAGATGTCGGCGCTCGGCCCGCTGGCCGAGACCCTCGGGATGATGACGAAGGGCGTGCACTTCATGCCCACCGAGGAGATCGGCCTCCTGGCATCGAAGAACGGGGTGATCCCGGACGGTCCCGCCGCCGGCCGTCCCTCGCTCGTTACCGCCGTGCACGCATGCGAGACCATCCTCGCGCTCTCCGGCACCACGAACGGGCGCCTCTCGGTCCAGGGATTCGAGGGCCTAGAAGCGCGCACCGGCCAGGTGCTCGCCGACCTCGCCCGTGAGAACGAGGGAACGCGCATCACCTTCCCGGACACCCAGTCCCGTCCGGTACCGGTGCTCACCAGCCCGGAGTGGTCCGGCAGCGAGCACGGCGGACGCCGCTACACGGCCTTCGTCATCAACGTCGAGCGGCTGAAG
Organism: Actinomycetota bacterium; assembly: GCA_009699015.1. GTDB lineage: Bacteria > Actinomycetota > Actinomycetes > S36-B12 > S36-B12 > WLND01. The sequence continues at coordinate 1,420 of WLOY01000153.1, forward strand.
CCCTGGCACACGCTCACCGGCCGCATGCACTTCTTCCTCGACCACGACTGGATGAGCGAGATCGGTGAGAACATGCCGATCTTCCGCCCGCCGCTCAATCTGCACCGACTCGACGGCGATCAGCGCACCGGCGCGGGCCGCGAGGTCACCGTCCGGTATCTCACTCCCCACTCGAAGTGGTCCATTCACTCCGAGTATCAGGACAACCTCTTCATGCTGTCGCTCTCGCGCGGCGGGCCGGAGATCTGGATGAGCCCGCAGGACGCCGATGCGATCGACGTGAAGGACAACGAATGGATCGAGGCCTACAACCGCAATGGCGTCGTGGTGGCCCGGGCGATCGTCTCGCATCGAATGCCCGCCGGCACCGTGTTCATGTACCACGCGAAGGATCGCACCGTCGATGTCCCGAAGACCGAGACATCGGGATTGCGGGGCGGTATCCACAACTCGCTCACGCGCCTGATGATCAAGCCCTCGCACATCATCGGCGGATACGCCCAGCTGTCGTTCGCATTCAACTACCTCGGACCAACCGGAAACCAACGCGATGAGATCACCGTCATCCGCCGTCGATCACAGGAGGTCGATTACTGATGCGCGTGATGGCTCAGGTAGCGATGGTCATGAATCTCGACAAGTGCATCGGGTGCCACACCTGCTCGGTGACCTGCAAGCAGGCATGGACGAACCGGGCGGGCGTCGAATACGTGTGGTTCAACAACGTCGAGACACGGCCCGGCCAGGGCTACCCGCGCACCTACCAGGACCAGGAACGCTGGAAGGGCGGGTGGGAGCTCAAGCGCGGAAGGCTGCGGCTTCGCTCGGGCGGACGTTTCAAGCGGCTCGCGCAGATCTTCAGCAATCCATTGCTGCCAACCCTTTCCGACTACTACGAGCCCTGGACGTACGACTACGACACGCTCATCTCGGCCCCACTCGGCGAGCACACGCCGGTGGCGCAGCCAAAGTCGCTCATCACCGGCAAGTCGATGAAGATCGAATGGTCGGCGAACTGGGACGACGACCTCGCTGGCGGCCCTGAGCTCGCGCCGAAGGATCCCATCCTCGTGAAGATCCGCGACCAGGTCACCGACCGGGTGAAGATGGAGTTCGAGCAGGCCTTCATGTTCTACCTGCCGCGCATCTGCGAGCACTGCCTCAACCCGTCCTGCGTCGCTGCCTGCCCGTCTGGCGCCATGTACAAGCGGGCTGAGGACGGCATCGTTCTCGTCGACCAGGACCAGTGCCGGGGCTGGCGCATGTGCGTGAGCGGATGCCCATACAAGAAGGTGTATTTCAACCACAGGACCGGCAAGGCGGAGAAGTGCACGCTCTGCTACCCGCGGATCGAGGTCGGGCTGCCGACCGTCTGCTCCGAGACCTGCGTCGGCCGTCTTCGGTACATGGGCCTGTTCCTCTACGACGCCGACAAGGTCACGGCTGCCGCGGCAACCGAGAACGAGCACGATCTCCTGGCTGCGCAGTTGGATCTCCTCCTGGACCCCAATGATCCCGAGGTGCAGGCCGCTGCCCGTCACGACGGGATCGCGGAGGACTGGATCGAGGCGGCCATGGCATCCCCGGTCTACAGGTTGGCAAAGGTCTACAAGGTTGCCCTTCCCCTCCATCCGGAGTACCGAACCATGCCGATGGTCTGGTACATCCCGCCGCTCTCACCGGTCGTAGATGCCCTGCGCGAGACGGGCAACGATGCCGAGGATGCAGGCAATCTCTTCGGCGCGCTCGACTCCCTGCGAATCCCGATCGAGTACCTCGCCGAGCTGTTCAGCGCCGGCGATCCGGCTCCGGTCGCATCATCCCTGCGAAAGCTCGCTGCGATGCGTTCCTACATGCGCGACGTCAACCTCGGCCGGGAACCGCAGGCCTCAATACCGGAGTCCGTCGGGATGACCGAGGAGTCGGTCTACGAGATGTATCGGCTGCTCGCCATCGCGAAGTACGAGGACCGCTACGTGATCCCCAAGGCCCACGCCGAGACCGCGCGGGGGCTCGAGGAGACCGCCTGCTCCCTCGACGGGGACGGCGGGCCGGGGCAATATGAACCCGGACCGTTCGGCAGCGCCTCGGGCCGTCCGATTCCCGTTGCGGTGGAGACGTTTCACGCGCTCAAGGAGCGGCAGACGTCCGAGGTCTTCGTCCCCCTCGAGTCGATCCGCGTGAACCTAAGTGGCTGGAACGGCCGAGGTGGCCGCGATGAATCGTGACGTCGCCGCGGCCCGATTGGCTGCCTCGTGGCTGCTGTCCTACCCCGATGGGCAGCTGCTCGACCGGCTCGACGAGATCGCCGGGGTCGTCGCAACCCTGCCGAAGCCACTGGGCGGTCCGCTGCAGCTGTTCCTCGGGTACCTGGCCGAGGCACCGCTCATCGACGTCCAATCGCATTTTGTCGCGACCTTCGACATGAAGCGAAAGGCCTGCCCCTACCTCACCTACTGGACCGACGGCGACACCCGAAACCGCGGGCGCGCGATTCTGCGGTTCAAGCAGGCCTACCTCGAGGCCGGCTTCGACCTCGGCAGCGAGGAGCTCGCCGACCACCTCTCGGTCGTGCTCGAGTTTGCCGCAATCGGTGATGAGCTGACCGGCAACGCGCTGCTCGCCGAGCACCAGGGGCCCATCCGCCTGCTTCGTGACGCGCTGGCGAACATGGAGTCGGCCTATGCGCACGTGCTCGACGGCGTGGTGGCCACCCTGCCGAACCTGACGAGCGAGATCCGCGAGCGCATGGCCGAGCTCGCCGCATCCGGACCTCCCGCCGAGCAGGTCGGCCTCGAGCCGTTCTCGATCTCCATCACCCCGAGCCCGGTTGGAGCACGCCGATGAGCGCCCAGGACATCCTGCTGTGGGTAGCGCTGCCCTACCTGACGATCGCGGTGTTCATCACCGGCACCTTCTGGCGCTACCGCTACGACAAGTTCGGATGGACGACCCGCTCGAGCCAGCTGCACGAGCGCAAGCTCATCAGGATCGCGAGCCCGCTATTCCACCTCGGCATCCTCGCCGTGGTCGGCGGCCATGTGATGGGGCTGCTCATCCCGGAGGGCTGGACGAGCGCTGCGGGGCTGAGCGAGGACGCCTACCACGTGATGGCCGTCGGGCTCGGGGCCGTGGCCGGTGCCTGCACCCTCGCGGGCGTATCGCTGCTCATCTACCGGCGCCGGACGAACGGCCCGGTGTTCAACGCGACGACGAAGAACGACAAGACGATGTACGTGTTCCTCGTCGCGGCGATCTGCCTGGGCCTCGTGACGACGATCATCGGGTCTGGAGTCATCGGCGACGGCTACAACTACCGCGAGACGGTGTCACCGTGGTTCAGGTCGATCTTCCTGCTCGATCCCAAGCCGGAGCTCATGGCCGAGTCGCTGCCCTCGTTCAAGGTACATGCGGTCGCCGGCATGCTGCTGTTCATCATCTGGCCGTTCACCCGGCTCGTGCATGCCTTCAGCGCGCCGGTCCTCTACCTGTTCCGTCCGTATGTCGTCTATCGCGAGCGCGGGCCGCACGACCCCGGCAGCCGGGCACCGCGACGGGGCTGGGAGAAGGTCGGCAGCTAGCCGAGGTCAAGACCGGCGTGGCATGCTGCGGACCATGGCTCGCTCATCGGCTCCTGCCCGCATCACGATCGCCTTCGGCGCGGAGGGCGCGCTCGTCGATGCGGCCGTGAGCCAGACGGTCGCGGCGATCCGCGGCCAGGAGCCCGGTGCCCAGAAGGTGACCGTCGTCGCGAGCAATCCCGATGGCGGCGCCCTCGTTCGCGATGCCGGTGCGCCGACCCTGTTCGGCGACTCCACCATCCTCGTCGTGACGGGAGCCGACTCGGCCTCCGATGAGGTCGATGAGGCCCTGCGCGAGCTCATTGCGATGGAGTCCGACACTGTCTGGCTCATCGTCACCCACCCCGGCGTGGTGAAGGGCAAGAACCTCATGGACGCCCTGCGCAAGGCGGGCGCCATCCAGATCAACTGCGCGGCGCTCAAGCGAGGCAAGGAGACCCTCGCCTACCTCTCACGCGCAGTGTCCTCCCACAAGCGTCACATGGCCCCCGATGCGCTCACCGTCCTCTACGACGCGATCGGCCAGGATCTGCGGCTCCTCACCGCGGCCGTCTCCCAGCTCATGAGTGATGTCGAGACCGACCCGATCACGGCTGATGACGTCCGCTCCTACTTCGGCGGGGTCGCTGAGGTGAGCGGGTTCACGATCTCCGACGCCGTGTGGGACAGGCGATCTGTCGATGCTTTTCGGTCGCTGCGCTGGGCGATGCAGTCCTCTGACAATGTGGCGGTCGCGACAGTCTCGGCGCTCGCCGCCGGCTTGCGCAGCATCGTGCGGGTCGCAGGGGTCGGGGCAGGCGCGTCCGAGCAAGATGTCGCGCGCGAGGCCGGCGTTCCCCCGTGGAAGGTTGAGATGCTGCGCCGTCAGTGGGCCGGGTGGAGCGGCGACCAGCGGCGGCTCGCAGCCTCGGCTGTCGCGCTCGCCGACGCCGACGGCGCGCTCAAGGGCGGGGTGCTCGAGGGGTCAAGCCTTGATCCGGAGCAAAAGCGCATGGCGCTCGAGCGGCTCATCATCCAGGCATCGGGCCGCGGCGCGTAGGGGCAGGCAGGCGCACCACCGGGTGGCCGATCTCCTGCGTCACCTCGACGGCCGTGCCGAATGCGGCACCGAGGATGCCTGCGGTCAGCACCTCCTTCGGGCGTCCATCGGCATTGATGCCGCCCCCGCTCATCACGATCATTCGATGGCTCAGGCGCGCCACGCGGTTGATGTCATGGCTGACGAGCACGACCGTCCTGCCTTCGAGTGCGAGCGCCGCGACCGTCTCGTCCAGATGGCTCCGGCCAACGAGGTCGAGGTCGGCGTCGGCCTCGTCGAGGAGGAGAAGCGCGGTTCGCTGGGCGATGACCCGGGCGAGGTGAACGCGGGTCCGCTCGCCGCCGGAGAGCTCGGTGACTCTGCGGTCGCGCCGCGCGGCCAGGCCCTGCGATTCGATTGCCGCGTCGACGATCCGGGCATCGTCGGCCGATGACGGCGTGCGCCGCCAGGCGAGCCTGCCCCAGGCCACCACCTCGCGGACGAGGAATGGGAAGGCTACCGTCGTCTCCTGCGCGAGAAGCGATCGATGGCGGGCAAGCATTGTCGCGTTCATCGCCGGGGCCGCTGCCCCGTTCATGAGGACCAGGCCTTCGGTCGGCCTGGTATCGCCTGACATGAGGCTGAGGAGGGTCGACTTGCCCGAGCCGTTCGGGCCGATGATCGCGGTGATGGTGCCGGGTTCGAGGGCTAGGTGGGTTGGTTGCAGGCGGGCTGCGGTGCCGCTGCCGAGCGATGCCCCGCGCAGCTCGAGGGGTGGCGACGTGCTCGCGTCGCTCATGACCAGCCGCCCTGGCGAGCCCGCGTGCGCCGCAGGAGCACGAAGAACGCCGGGGCTCCGATGAGGGCGGTTACCGCACCGATCGGGATCTCGACGGGGTTCGCGACGACTCTCGCGAGGGTGTCGGCGGCGAGGACGAGCAGCGCTCCCGCGAGCGCGCTCAGGACGAGGAGCCGTCCGTGCTGGGGCCCGACGAGCGCGCGCACCGCATGCGGGACGAGCAGCCCGACGAACGCGATGATGCCGACGGTCGCGACCCCGGCAGCGACGAGGAGCACTACAGCCGAGAGGGCTCGGTAGCGAACGCCCGCAACGTCGACCCCTACCGCTTGCGCGGCGCGATCACCGAGTGACAGCGCGTCAAGCGAACGGGGGGTCGTGGCGGCGAGGGCGAGGCCGATGACGGCGAACGGCGCCACCGACAGCACCCCAACCCAGGTTGCCAGTGCCAGGCTCCCGGTCGTCCAGAAGGTCACCGATCGGGCACCGGCGACGTCGCTCATCGAGACGAGGACTGCGAGTGCCGCTGTCGTGAACGCGGTGACGGCCACGCCGGCGAGGAGGAGCGTGACGACCTCGGGCCGCGAATCCCGGATGGACACCCCCACGACGACGACCACGGCGCTGGCTGCGCCGAGGCAGGCGGCCAGTGAGGCGAAACCCGTGTTGAACGCGCCGCCGAGCGCGACGGCGGCGACCGTGCCGAGCGCGGCACCCCCCGATACACCGACCAGCGCGGGGTCGGCGAGCGGATTGCCCAGTGATCCCTGCATGAGCGCCCCGGCGACGGCCAGGCCGGCGCCGACGATGACGGCCATCGCTATGCGCGGGGCGCGGATATTCCAGACCACTTCTGGCGAGGTGGCCGCAACCCCGATGAGGAGGGCTGCTGCAGCAGCGAGGATGAGGGTGAGCGCGAGCACCGCCGTCACCCAAGGCCAGCGCAGTGTCACCCGGATTGGCCTAGGGCGCTGTGCAGCGCCTCGATGAGCGCGCCTGTGCGCGGCCCGAATGACAGGAGCAGGGTGTCGTCGACCGCGACGACCCGGCGGCTCACCCCGGCAGGCGTCTGGGCGACGCCGGGCAGCGCCACGAGACCGTCGACGCCGCCTACTGACTCGAGGCCCTTCGTCATGACGAGGAAGACATCGGGCTGCAGGCCGACGAGTGCCTCGGGCGTGAGCGGAACGAATGGGTCTAGGCCGGCAGCGGCACCGACGTCGGTGCCCCCGGCCGCCTCGATTAGGGCGTCGGCCCCGGACCCCTTGCCACCGATGAGGTAGACCGCCGCGGTTCCGCGAAGGTAGAGGAAGGCAACCTTCGGCCCGGTCGCCGAGGCGAAGGAATCGCCTGTTGCCTCAGCGGCGACTCGGTCGGCTGCAAGCTTTGGCGCTCCGATGGCAGCGGCGACGGCCGCCGTTCTCGGGCCGATATCGGCGAGAGTCCATGACTCGGGGACCTCGACGACGCGCACGCCGGTGCTGCGAATCTGATCGAGGGCCTCGGGCGGGGAGGTCGACGCATCGACGAGGACGAGGTCTGGCTCGAGCGCGAGCACCCGCTCGGCGCTCACGGCATGCGCCTTCGTGACGATCGGTGCCCCCGCGATCGCCGCGATGTCGCTCGTCTCATCCCGGCCGACGACGCGTTGCCCGGCTCCGAGGGCGGCGAGCGTCTCGCCGACCCCGGTGGCGAGCGAGACGATCC
>WLOY01000154.1 GCA_009699015.1 Actinomycetota bacterium
CCCATCATTGGTGCCACCGGCGTACATCGGTGACGGTGCTCCGCATCTCGCGCAGAACTTCGGCGCATCTCCAGCCAGCGCGCTCCCGCACTCAATACAGAACACTCTTCCCCCAGTCGCGACGACGAGAAATATGGTGTCACGGCTTGCGTATCGCATGTCTGGCGAATCCCTGAATTCGTTGCAGGTTCGCACGGATTCGAGTTTCGCAACGGTCTGGGAACGCCCGTGCTAGCGTTCACGAGTAGGGGGACGAATGATGATGCGCGCAGTGCCATTTGTTGTAGTGATGCTCCTGACTGGGTGTTCGTTCGCAGGCGCCGAGCCAGTGCCTTCAGTTTCTGCAGTCAACGTGAGCCAGCCGGCCTCGCCGAGCGCGGCACCTGTCGAGGTGCTGCGCTTGAAGTCGCAAGAGTCCGTGCGTGGGGCGGAGGTGCTGGTGCCAGCGGGGTGGCCGATGGACGGAACGGACGGCGGGGGTTCCGGTTCCATGTCGGTGTGGACAGATCCTGCGAACGAAGGCAGTTGGATTGCCGTCCGGGACGGGATGGAACTTGGAGCCTGGCTGGAGACCGATGGGGTCACCGGCTCGGTGGATCCGGCGGAGATGCTGCCCGAAGGGGCTGAAGTGGTCAGGGAGAGCAGGACGGTCTTTCGTTACTCGATCGCCGATCCCTCGACGGGTCTGCCCGAGGTGCGCGGCGCATGGATCGCGGGGGTCGATGAAGTCAGCGGGCAGGCGGACGGCTACGAACAGGTCGAAGTGTCACTGCTTGTCTTGCAAGACAGCGTGGTCGAGGACATCATCCACGCGTTCATCGAGCAGGCCAAGGCACGGTTCGCTGGAGGCGCCGCATCAGCCGGCGGCGTGGGCGATATGGGTCAATCAGAGGACGGCTCCCCGGGCCAGTCGGCCGAGCCTGCAGGTGCAGGGTTTGAGTTTCCGTCGAGAAGCGTGCAGTCGGAGATCGTGAGGAGGCTGGGGTGGACTGGCAACCCTCTCTGCCTGGAGATTCAACTTGCACAGTCCAGCAGCGACTGGGGTCTCCGGTGGTCCGGCGATTACGCGCGGGACCACCCCGATGAATGTTTCGCGTCCGATGGAATTTCTGTCGTGACCAAGCAGGGGGACGCATGGGTCTCGACTGGCGCGGGTGGGTCAGTCTTCGGATGCTCGGAGTTCGAGCCGGGTGGGATGTTCGCGACGATCGGCGCTCCGCCGTCGGTGATGCGAGACCTCCGGGCAGAGTTTCTCGACAACTGCATGCCCGATGAGTAACGGATCACGTTCGACTCATTTTGCGGGACCCGAATCCTTCGAAGCGAGCGGTCCTCAAGGGATCTTTGAAACCGCTACGAAGCCGGGCCTCCGACGTCGTACAAATCTGCTTGTGCGCCTTTCTGGCGGACGACAGCACCGGCGCACGATGCGGATCTGCATCTTGGGGGCCTCGCTTATCGCAGCGCTGATTGCGGCGGCGCCGCAGGCCTCCAGCAACACAGTCGTTGAGGTCGTCTTGGTCCAGCCCCCGGCCGCGATCTCGTCGGGGGCGACCGCGCAGTTCACCGTCCGACTCCAGGGGGCAACCGCGGTGGACATCGAGAGGGGCGTCGCCTGGACGCCGGCCACGCCACTCCTCTTCGTAGACGGTTGGGGGGTTACACGAGAACGCCTTCTCGACCTGGGCCGGACGACACTGGTGCGGGATCTCGGCGACACCGCCGTATTCGAGTTCACTGCATACTACCAGGGACGCTTTCGGCTAGAAGTGGCCGCTCGGCGACCCACCGCCGGCTCCGAATCGGTTCAGGCTGCCCCCCTCGTGCTCTACGTCGACGTCACTTCGCCGGACGTTTACCCACTGCCTGCCCCGCCGTCTAACGTGCGCATCGAGACACAGGCCCTGGCCAACCCAGTCCAGGGCACCGTGGCCTTCTACCAGGCGCGCGTGGCAGCCGACAGCGACCTCGCCGTACTGGAAGGGGGTTATGGAGGCAACTGGGGGGGAGACTCCGAAGGTCACTGTCTCCGGGCCTCTGGGCATGACCGTCGAAGCATCCGGCCTCGCCACTCCATGGATCGATGTTGCCAGCCGCTGGGTGCAGACGCCGACGACCATGGCCACTGTGTCTCTTGAGTATTCCTTCAATGAGTCGCGCTATCGATACACGCGATCCGACGTCGCCATTCCGCTGTCGTTCGCGGCAGGCCCGGTCCTTGAGGTGTATCCGCCTGCGACACTGCTTCGCTGCGCCCAGGACAGGTCGATGATCTCCTGCGAGACGTCCGTCGCGAACGCAGGACTCAAGTCGGCAGCGCTGCCACCGACGCCCGCGTCCTTGAGCGTGGCCGTCCAGACTCGGGTCCGTGACGCGAGGTCGGGACGTTGGTCGGGCTGGACCGGCACGAGCCGCGTCGACCCCGTGCTCAACGGCCCGGGCATTGCCGTGCCGCTGAGGGTCCGGGCCGCCGCACAACCCTGGTCAACCGTGCAGGTTCGCGCCTTTATCGAGGGCCGGCCGGACACTGAAGTGCTCGTCCTCGCGGACAGCAGACGGTCGGTCGCCGACGTTCGATGGAAAGCATCCGATCCGGTCCGCATTCGCGAGCCGTACCCCGCACCGACGTGAGGCCAGTGCCTACCGAATCCGCGAACGGCTCAGATCGTCTTGCCAAGGCTCCAAGCCCACGGTCGGCGTAGGCCACGGGCCACCTCGGTGCTCCTCTACTGCCGGGGCATGCGACCTCCCGCTGAGCAAGAGACCAGCCATGCGAGCCTTCGCGTCACTGTTATCAAGATGGGTGATCCAACTCGTTTTCCTCCGTGCGCCCGCCTCCGGACGCCTTGTTCCACTTTCGTTGTCCCGTATCTATTTTCCACTTTTGCGAAGGGTTTCGGTTCCGCTGTGATCAACTCAAGTCGAGTCGGCCAGTGCACATAGTTTCTTGACGTATTCGTTCAGGAATGCCGCCGGTATCCGTCGACTCCAGCCGATCTTGACGGAAGGGATCTCGCCGCTGCCGATCATCTCGTAGGTCTTGCTGCGGCTCAGCATCAAAACGCTCGCCACCTGCTTGGGCGTGTACATCTGGTTATCCATGGCTCATCTCCTCGATCCAATGATGACGCATGGTGGGGCTGGCGTCAGTGCATAGTCGCGGCGTTGAAGAGACTTCCCATGGGAAGGTCCGCAGCAACTAGCCCCTCTCACTCCTGCGCAACGACGAGTTGATCGACGAAATCACGCAGGTGACGGTCAAGTACTCGGCGGCTGTGGTCGATTTTCACTGATCGGAGCCTCCCGTCGCGAATCAGTGCAAAGACTTTCCTACGGTATAGCCCGAGTTGTACCGCGACTTCGTCAGGTCGATGCAAGAGCGGGATTTCGATCACGCCCATCACCTCATACCCTTTGTCCGCGTGGTGCGACCTGCCGTCCGGCTGAAGTGCCACACAGGTGGGATCATTTGCCATACGTATCGGCCCAGTTGGCACCCGGTCAATTGGCGGGGGACGCGTGCACATGCATGCCACGCGTCCCGCGCAGAGGTGGGTGTCATGGCGACTTCAGATACTGCGTGAGGCGGTCCGTAGGCATTCGTCGAGTGCGTCCGGGCCATATCGCCGTGATCTCCCCGGCGCGGACGAGGTCGTGCTCCTTGGTCTTCGACATCTGCGGGATTTGGCACACCTGCGGATCCGTGCAGAGCACGGAAAGTTCAGTCATCATGACCGCCCTACAACAAGGTCGCCACCCAACCGTGCAACCGTCTCCGTGGACTCCTCTTGCCGTCCTCGAATGAGCGCGAATGAATCACTGGTCGTTCAGAACCCGGGCCAGTAGTAGACCGCTGCCTAACAATATACGCTCCCATTGCTCAGCGCTTTGACGCCTATCCTCACTCGTGACGAGCACGTCGTCGTCACTGAGGTGCCTCTTGAGGTAGTCCAAGAAGGTCTCCACTGAGGACGGCTCGACATCCTCAAGTCCAACATGGAGCGGCTGCCACAGGCAGCGACTCACCTCTTCCTCCTCCGAGACCCGTTCGAAGAACCTCGTGACGGCTATGTCAGCGACCGCCGCCCGAAGTCCATAGCGCTTGCTCCAACTCCTCAGCACTGCAGCCAACTTCCGCCGCTGACCGAGGCTAGGTGCCTTCTCCGGCCACCGCCCGCGTACCTCGTCGCCCCACCTGTGAGCGACCACATTCATGGCCCGCCGTGCCTCCCCCGGAGGTGTCCGGTCCTCGTAGAGGTATCGGTCGTGCTCCTTCTCCGCCGCGCGATACTCCACTTTCTCCCGCGCATGGCGTTCGTCGTCCGACTCCGGCAAGTCCCTCTGCCGCTGGATTGCGGACGCCAGCCACGCATCGTCCGCACCCGGAGTGCTCATGAAAGTCCCAGCCGAAGGCGCTCCAGACCACGGTCCCGGGCATCGCGATCTGCACGACCTTCAGGGGTGCTGGGGTATGCGGTGCCGTCTGTGGCAACAGTGCATTCGTACTTTTCCCGGGCCAGACCCTTGAGCCGCCGAACATCCGGGTGGTCTTCGCCTTCGCGAGCCGCGATGAGTGCCTCAGCCACGGCCATCTGAACGACCTTCTGCGCCGTGCGCAGATCCGCCGCCATCCTCTGCCGATCTTCGGCGCTTTCGAAGAGCGCGGTAACTGCTGCCCTCTCAAGTTCCTTGGATGTGCCGAGACGCTTGCGCATGCCTGCCAGATAGGCGGCGAACCCGGGCCGGTTCAAGCGGACTCGGTCGAATGCCCACGTCATCCGGGCTTCGACCTCATCCATGAGATCGTCATCTGACCACTTGCTCGATCCCGCCAAGTGGCGGTCGCTCCTATGAGCCTGCATGAAGTCTGGCAGGGCGCTCGGAATCTCCGGCGACTCGCGGTCCGGGTTGGTGCTCTCGTTGCCGACCGGCGTTTTGCGCCGCAGGTGCTTGGGCTGCTCCTCTCGCGAGACCAGATCGTCCGCTGGCCGTTTAAGGTTCAGGAAGTATTCGTCGGTGGTGCGCTGGCCGCGACGGGGGCCGCCTTGGCGGTTGTAGCGCTTCTCGCGAATGAGGTAGCCCTGCGCCTCCAACTGGGCCAACTTGGCGCTGACTGTGGAGCGACTCAGGCCGCTGTCCTGACTGATGAGCCGCTGCCCGGGGAAGAGGTGCCCATCGGGCTTGTCGCTGTGGCGGTCGGAAAGCGCGTAAAGGACCAGCATGGCGATCGGATCCCGCTTGGTGCCATCCGCACTTCGCGGCATCTGAGTACGGATCCAGTCCGAGGACGCCTTGCTCATGAGGGCTTCCAGTTCGGGGCGTACGCGGCAGCGTCTACCGCGGCGATGAGGCCCTTCCACGTCAGGTACTCGTCCGTTGCCGTCAGCGACCGGGGATGCCGTAGGAAGCGGTAAGCAGGGATCGTTCCCGGCCTTTTCTGAAACCGCTCGATCAACCCCCAGCCGACGAGGGCGGAGATGTTCTTGCGCATTCGATCTTCGCCCACACCTGCGATGGCGGCGAGTCGCGGCATGCTGAAGCCGGTGAGATCACGACGCGAACCCGCGCAGCGGGCCATGACCGCATACGCGACCATCAACTCCGCCGGAAGCCCCAGCGTGAGGATCCACGCCGGAATGTGCGCGCCGCGTACCGCGTCCTGCCGGTTCGGGTAGATGTACTTCTTCGTTTCCATGTTTCTCCTCAGGTCGCGGGAGGGACCGCGACCTCTCTATAGAGAGGTTTGGCTTCTCTCTTTGGCTTATTGGTCTTTGGCTTCTTGTGCTCCGTCGCACGGACTCGATCTACGTCCGTCGCACGGACGTACGTAGATCCATGGCACGGACCCAGTCCCGTCGGCCTTGAATGCAGACGTCACCCAGTCCTAGGCAAGTGGCAGGTCCCCCGAGCGGGGTGGCATAAGGCCGAAGGCAAGTGGCAGGGCCGGCGGCAGAATGACGCATGAAGCGGGACGCCGTGGAGAAGATCCTGCATCCGTGAACAGGCTGACCTCAGCACCATCTTGTCTGCGGTCGCTCTCCGCAAATAGTACCTTGTCGCACCCAGCACTGGTGCTGGCTATGGGTCTGGCCCGGCTCCCGGGCCATAAGGCGACCAGCCATAGCGAGTTGCGTCCGGCAAGGTGGTGTGGGGGTCGCCGCACCACGGTTGGTTTAGGTGCCAGTCCTCATGACGACAGCCCCTCAAGGTAGAACTGGAGTGCGGCTTCCGTTACTCGACGGGAACCGCCGATGAGGATCGACGGAAGTTCGCCCGTCCCGATCAGCCGGTAGACCGTGGTGCGGCCAAGGCGCAGATGCTCTGCCACCTCGGAAACGGTGTACGTAAGTGTTATCACGTCGTTCTCTCTCCTTCATCGCGAGCCGGAATTGGCTCAACGATCCAAGGGAACCTCCTGCGTCCTCTCGCGTCTGCCTAAAGTTCGTTGCCGCTTGACTTTCGTGAATTAGGAGCAGTGCTGGTCGCAGTTGGGCGATGAATGCCGTGCGGCCGAACACAGTGAGCGGGGACACCGGTGTCGGCAATCGTGAACGACCCCATGCTCCGAGTGCAGCACCGGTGCTGACGGAAACCCGCATGGTGGGCCGGAGAAATCGGTAATCGGGAACGTCAATGTCACATGACTGCTTCAAGAGGCATCACTGGCCTGAGCGGCAGTGACATAGACGATTCACGTTGAAGCAGTCCGATGGAATGTTCAGGGCGAAGGAACCAAGCCCCCTGCTTGCTCTCAGCCGGGACCTTCCCCACACAACCCGATCTATCCGGGAAGGGTGTTGATGTAGGCATCAAGGGCGGTGGCCGACACTCGGCGCGCGCGTCCCAGTTTGACCGAGGGCAGTTCGCCAGAGCGAATCAGCCGATAGGTCATCGTGCGCCCAATCTTCAGTCTCTCCATCACGTCGGGGATTGTGATCAGCGATTCCATGTGTGTTTCCGTCCTAGAGGGTGGGGTTGCGTGTTGTCCTATGGAAGCACTCAACGATGTTCCCGTGTCCCTAAATGTGCGTCGGATCCCGCCACTGTTCGTCACCCGGAGCGACGGCCAACAGACGTGGCCGCCGCCTCGTAGGCCTCGTCCGTGAGATGGACGTACGTCATGGTGGTGCGGAAGTCGGAATGCCCGGCGATCCGCTGAATCGTGGGAACCGGTATCGCGTCCATCACCATGTTCGTGATCGCCGTGTGGCGAGCGTCGTGTACGCGGAAATCCGCTCCCGCGCACGCCTTCAGGAGCCTCTTGAACTGACGCCTGTCGTTCGCGCTGTCAATCGGACGACCAGTGTCCGTGCAGAAAACGAGGTCGTGGTCCTCCCACTGCGACGCCGCAATCTTCTGCTCCACCTGCTCCCGCCGCAGGGTCCGAAGGGCGGCGAGTGTTTGAGCATCCGCGTTGAAGCGCCGGACACTGGAATCAGCCTTGGGGGGTCCCGCCTTCATGCCCTCGCCCGAGAAATACTGCATCTGCTGCCGAATGTGGATGACGCCGGTGTCGAGGTCAATGTCGCACCACCTCAGTCCCAGCGCCTCGCCCTGACGCAAGGCCCACAGGATCGCAAGTCGCCACCGGACATAGACCCGAGTGCCGCGGTCCTTGGCTTCATCCAGCAGGCGCTTGATCGTGGCCGCGTCGATGATCTCGCGCCTAACCTCTGGCACCTTCGGGGCTTTGACCTTGTTCATCAGGGGAGTAGGGAGGATTCCGTGGTTGAACGCCTGATTCAGTGCCGATGCGAGTGTCGCGTGGACATGTTTCACCGTGGACGCGGCTAGCCCGTTATCGTGAAGCAGTCGTCCGTATAGGGCCTCGAACATGGAGGCTCTCAACTGGTCCAGACGCACCTGCCCAAGATGCGGCTTGATGCTCCGGTCGATCGCCACCCGGTAACGGAGGACTGTCTTGGGCTTGAGGTCGTACTTCCCCAACAGCCAATAGTCCAAGTACTCACCCAGCGTTGGAATCTGGGTGGGAGCAAGTCCCAACACCCCCTTGTCACGTTCGCCGATCGCCCGGTCAAGGCGTGCGGTGACGTCCTGCTCCGTCTTGGCGCTCAAGTGACGCAACTTGCCAGTCGCGTCGCGGAACTGCGCCCTCCAGCGATTCTCGCTCGGGACGAAGTACGCGCTTCCCGAGTGGTCGATCCGCTTCGCCTTGCGGCGCGCGGTGCTCATGCCCATGCTCTGCTCCGAGTTTCTGTTGGCTACGGAGCGACGTTCTCAGGCAGCGCGGGTCAGGTCAGCGTAAAAGTCCGCCGAACGGCGGGAATATTCCCCGGTGTTCGCGTGGGTTACTTCCAAGTTCCATCCATTGCCTCTCGGCAACCACTTGAATGAGGCCCCCGAGACGGTGAAAGTGCCCTCTTTGTGAGGGAAATCGTGGAGCCGCCTCGGGGATTTGAACCCCGGACCTACGCATTACGAGTGCGTTGCTCTACCCCTGAGCTAAGGCGGCCGTTCGGACCAGCCCCCGCATTCAAGGCCGC
>WLOY01000155.1 GCA_009699015.1 Actinomycetota bacterium
GATGAGTTGCGATTCCGGGGTCAGAATCTGATCCAGGGGCTGATGCATCGCCTCCTCCTGAGTGAACCCGCGCATCTGCAGCACCGTGGGGCTCACGTACGTGATCGACCCATCGAGAGCCATGGTCCACAGGACGATGTTCGCGCTCTCGGCCATCAGCCGATAGCGCTCCTCCGCCACCAGTCGCGCTTCCTCTGCCTCGCGAAGCTCAGTGATGTCATGCGAGGTGCCCTCGAGGACGACCGACCCGTCCGGACGCTCGCGAGTACGAATCCAGCTCTGGGTCCAGACCCGACGTCCGTCACGATGGACCCAGCGAAGGTCGAGCCCAGCCGTCGTCCCCGCCGCGGATGCGAGCACGCGTTGCATCGCGAGGGCATCGAGTTCGTCGACGCAACGGGTGAGCAGGCCCGGGTCCGCGATCACCTCGTCCGCCTCATAGCCGAGTTGGTCCACGACACCGTGGCTCACGTACTCGACGGCGAGGTCCGGCCGGAGCCGCAGGGCGAAGACCACGTCTCCGGCACCCTCCGCGAGTTCGCGGAACCACGCATCGTCCGACCGCATCGCATCCGCAGGCTCGTCCGCCATCGTCCCTCCCAAAGCTAGGTCCCACCATCATGGATAGCAGGGCATCGAGGAGACTCGGCCCCTGTGAAGCCGACCGTGACCAGTCACCCTCACGGAATGCCCGCGGCTTTGACCGGTCGTCCAGCGACGTGGTCGCCGCAGCCGTCTGGGACGGCTTGGTCGCGGCCCAGCCCCACCCCAGGAGTCGCGTCGGGAACCCGGTTCTCGTGCCGGGCTGGGTGCCGTATCTAGAGCTTCGTTGAGGGCATCCGGCCCGGCCCGGCGAAGTCTTGCTGATCCCGTTCAAAGTCCATGGATCCGCTGGCAGCGTGCCGAGTTGCACCCTAGCCAGCGGGCCGCGACGCAGCGCAGGACTCAACGCCCGCGTCCACCTGCCTGCCCGCTTTCGACGCACGGCCCGATGCGCGCCCGATCACTCCGGAGATGGTGCGTGAGGCGATAGACGAGGCGTGATCCGCCTCCTCGACGTGAAGGTAGTCAGGGGCGGAGTTCCGTACCGAAAACTCCGTTGAGCGGGCGTCTTGCCAACCCGAGGTTGGCGCGGGGACTCCGCTTGGGCTCTCATGTTCCCGGCTGCGGTGACCGAAAACCGTTCTGCCAACTGCGTTCGTCGGTCGGTGACCCAGCATGAACGCGACGGCCGCGCTCAGTGGGATGAGGGTCGGGTCTCTTGGCAAAGGCCAAATTGCCCCTCAGCGTTTTCCTCATTGCACCCACCGACTCCTGATTGCGTATCGGTGGGCGCGTAGATGCATTCGCCATTCGCGGGGGTGAGTGTCCGCGAGTGCGAAACCCGAATGACGCTAGAAGGCGCGTATCGCTCGCACGTTCATGTCCAGGCTCTTTGGATCTGTCAGCCCCGTGTTGGTGGTGTCGCTGACGTAACTGGCCTGCTTCGCGTTGGCCTGCGTGGAGGTCCAGTACGTGCCCTCAAGCCCGCCGACCGCTACGTAATTCTCATACAGCGCCATCCCCTCACCCAACGAGGGCAGGTACCAGTCCTGCAGACCGCCGCTGGGTGCCGTGGCCGTGAATCCGGCGCCCGAACTGCACTCGCTGGTCGCAGTGATCGACATCGTGTTCTGGAAGCCCGCGCCGATTGCCGTGCCGTTCGAGTTGGGAATCGACGCGGTCGCGCCGGGCCCGACGCAGTACGGCAGGAGACCGGCATCGGATGTCTGGGCCTCAAGGTAGGTGCATGAGGTGCCGCATGGAGCAGCGCTGGTGAATGGTGTCGACGCGACGTAGAAGACGATCCCATTGCCGGGGCCGATGTCGCCGATCGCGCATGCGCCACCTTCGGAGCAGGAGGACGCAGGTGCCGCAGTAACCCCTGAGGGTGACGTGGTCGCGTCGTCCTGAACAGCTCCCGACGTGCCAGATGTCGTTGACGAGCACCCGGCAACCCCCACGCCGACGAGTGCCAGCCCGACGATGAGCAGTCCAAGGCGAGTGCGCATGGGATCTCCAGTCATCTGTACTGCCGTGCTATCGACGGCGTTCGAGGGTATGACGGATGGTAGCCCCCTTGGGTTCCCTGAATCGCCGAGCGGTTTGACGCGTCGATTGGAGCGATGGCCCATTGACAAGGCGACGGGTCGCCGAAGTTGACTTCAGGGGCGGGCATCGCTTCAGTTGCCCGCAGGTCGCGTCACGTCGCCAGGGCAGGACGCGCGAACGAAGGGATGCGCGGTGTCTGGTGATGCGACGTTGAGCACGCCGTTCCTGGTGCTCGAGGTTCTGGGAACGATCACGTTCGCCGTGTCCGGGGTCATGGCTGCCGCGCGGGCGAGCATGGACTGGCTGGGTGCGTTGGTGCTCGCGGTCGTCGTGGCGGTCGGCGGCGGGACGATCAGGGACGTCCTCCTCGGCAACCTGCCCGTGGGCTGGCTGGAGAACAGCTGGCCGGTCCTGGTGGCCGGGGCGACGGCCGTCGTGCTGCTCGCGGTCCTGCGGATCTGGCCGGACACCGACCTCACGTCCTCGACGCCGATCCTCGTCGCGGATGCGGCTGGGCTCAGTGCCTTCGTGATCATCGGGACCCAGATCGGCCTGGATGCGAACCTGCAGCCGTTCATGGCGGTGCTGCTGGGCGTGCTGACCGGGGTCGGGGGAGGGGTGATCCGCGACATCCTCACGGGGACGAAGCCGCAGGTGCTCGTCGGGCAGATCTACGCGGTCGCCGGCCTCGCGGGGGCGGCTTGGTTCGCGTTGCTGGAGGGTTGGGGGGTGGGCACGCAGGTCTGCGTCTGGACGGCCGTCGCGCTGGTGTTCGCCATTCGCATGATCGCGATTCGCCGCGACTGGCATCTTCCGCGCGTGACGAAGCCTGTCAGGTCGGTGCTGTGACGGGCAGCATGCCCGCACGGTGCTGTCTGTTATGTTCCATTAATGCGCGTTTTCGGTCTCCCTCTCGTTTGCCTTGCCATCGCCGCCAGCAGCCTGACCATCGCTCAGC
This sequence comes from Actinomycetota bacterium, assembly GCA_009699015.1. Lineage (GTDB taxonomy): Bacteria > Actinomycetota > Actinomycetes > S36-B12 > S36-B12 > WLND01. Next base: position 3,050 of record WLOY01000155.1, read on the forward strand.
CCGTGTTCGCCGTCGAGTTGACGTGCATTGGCAAGACCGCGACCGTCGCCCAGCACCGCGGCACGATTATCGGGACTCCCGGCGATGACGTGATCGTGCTCACGGGCCGGGGCCGGGTCATGGCAGGCGATGGCAACGACCTCGTTTGCGGTTCGCCAGGCGCCGACGCGATCTTCGGCGGGCCCGGCAACGACATCGTCCTCTCGGGCGACGGTAACGACAGCGTTTCGGGCGGCCCCGGCATCGATCAGCTGCACGGCGAAGCCGGTGATGATTCCCTCACAGGCGGCCCCGGCGCGGACCAGATCTTCGGCGCCACGGGCACCGACAAGGTGATCGGTGGCCCTGGCCCGGACTCCGTCTCGCAAGACGGCACGGTGGTGCTCATCATGGCGAACTCCATGGACGTCCAGATGATGCAGCAGACAGGCGTCAACTTCGCCGTGGCCGCAGGCTCGCGAGCAGGTGCTCAGGTCGTTTGGGCGAGTGCGAGCCCGATGCAATCGATGGCGCTCGTCCTCGGACCTGACCTTGCCGCATTCGCCGCCGAGTCGAGCTCGACGCGAATCGTGTCAAACGGGGTCGCCCCAGTAGGCCTGGGTCAGTCAGTCGTTCTTGGCATCGACAACACGCTGTCCACGTCTGGCTCAGGCACCGCCGGCGCAGTGAACCTGGTGAACAACAGTGCATCCGTGAGCCTCATGGGCCTCCTCAGTCGCGTCATCGTCAATGGGTCTTCGAGCCTGGGCCCCGTTGGCGCCAGCGAGCTGGCGCCCGGGACCAGGCGCGCCATGAACGCACCGACGAGCGCGGTGCTGTTCACCTCCGCTCGTCGCGCCAACGACTTCATCGACTCGCTGCCCGCACAGGCGATCGATATCGACCTCACCTCCGGGCGCACCGCATCCTTCGTCTACGACGGTGGAAGATTCAAACGATCGTAGGTCGCGCCCGTCGACGGCGCGTTCACCTCATCAGGGGTCTCGCCGCGCCCTTCGCGAGTGGCCGCAACCGCCCATCGCGTGACCGCCTTCCCGCGTGGAGAACGCGGAGTATCACGGGCAACTCCGCACCGCGTCACACCTATAATCCCTTCAATATCCACGCAATAACCCTCCATGAGATCGAGGTCCCTCCGTGAAGATCACCCGTTGGGCGGGGCTCCTTGCCGCCGCGATCACAGCTATGACATTGATTTCCCCGGCCGTGGCGAACGCGTGCACCCGCGTCCTTTGGAATGACAACGGGATCGCGGTGATGGCCAGCCGGAGCATGGACTGGACCGGATCATCCAAGCCCCGACTCGTGGTCCTGCCCCGGGGAATGGAGCGCGACGGGGGCAAGTTCGCGGGGCGACAGGTCGTCACCGAGAACCCTGCGAGGTGGACCTCACGCTTCGGCAGTCTGGTAGTGACCGCGCTCAATGCGGGCACTCCGGACGGCATGAACGAGCGGGGCCTCGCCGTGCACGGGCTGTGGCTCAATGCCACGGACTACGGCCCCCGTGATGCCTCCAAGCAGGGCGTCCAGGCAGCGATGTGGCCTCAGTTCGTGCTCGACAACGCGGCCACCGTCACTGAGGCGATCGAGCTTCAGTCCCGCATCCAACCGACCAATGTGTACATCCCCACGGATGACGGCGGTTCGGAGCGCGTCCCACTCTCACTAGCCGTGGAGGACGCCTCCGGCGACTCTGCGATCCTGCAGTACATCGGTGGCGAGCTCATCATCCATCACGGCCCGGAGTACCGCGTGCTGTCCAATGACCCACCCTATGACGACGCCCTGGCCGAGTTGGCGAAGTACGACTTCACCAACGCAACGCGCGATATTGCGCTGCCCGGGAACACCAACCCCATGGATCGCTTCATCCGCGCCAACTTCTACATCGATTTCCTGCGCAAGACCACACCCCGCAGCAATCGGGAGGCCGTGGCGTCGCTGATGTCGGTGGCGCGAAATGTATCCGATCCGATCGGCGCCCCTTACTCAACGCCGGGTGTTGTCGATGAGACGGATTACCGAACGCTTGCTGACCTGACGAATCGCGTCTACTACTTCGAGCTTTCCCGTGGCCTGGCGATCCTGCGCACAGACATGCGGGACCTCGACTTCCGCAAGGGTGCTCCGGTGCTCGAGCTCAATCCGAACAACCCTCGACTGATTGGCAACGTCACCTCGAAGTACGCGATCCCCACAGCCGCCCCATTCAGCGGCAGTTGAGCACGATGAAGCGAGCAGTGCTGCCAGCCGTGATCGCTGCGGGCCTGTTCCTCACAGGCTGCGGCAGCGATGATGCGTCGACCATCACATTCAGCAGGTATGACGGCACCACGGGCAATATCCAGGCGATGAACCCGGACGGCACGAACGAACGCCAGGTCACGTCTGCTGCTGGAGTGCTGGCCCACAGCACCCTCACCCCCGATGGCGGGACGGTCGTCTACTCCTAAGTGAGTTCCGATGGCTCCTCGATCATGAGCGTGCCTGACGGCGGCGGGAAGCCCAAGGAGGTGAACCGTGGCGCGCAATGGTCGATGGTGCCGCATGTCTCGCCCGACGGCGCCCGGGTGGCCTTCACGAGCGACGCCGATGGCAACTACGAGATCTACACGATGGCGATCGATGGCTCCGACGTGCGGCAGCTCTCCTTCACCGATTCACCTACCCAGCATGTGGGACCGAAGTATTCCCCTGATGGCACGCAGTTGCTGTAGGCGACAGATCAGGACGAAGCGGACCCCGCGAACCAGCAGGACATCTGGCTGATGCCGGTAGCTGGAGGTGCAGCCACGCGCCTCACCACCACCATCAACGATCGGGAGAGCCGAGGCTGGTCACCCGACGGTACTCGCATCGTGACCCAAACGGTCACGAACGGCGTGGGCCAGCTCGCGGTGCTGAACGCCGATGGAACCGGACTCCAGCAGATCACGGACTTTCCGCTCGACACACCTGTCTTCACTCCTGGCGGCATCTTCCCTGCCATGGCAGGCGCCGTGACGCCTGCGTGGTCGCCGGACGGCGACTGGATTGCCTTCGCCAGCAACCATGAGGGCAACTACGACATCTACCTGATTGGCCCTGATGGCTCGGAGCTGAAACGGCTGACTCAGTCGGCAGAGCCAGAGCTCTCCGTGAGCTGGGGTCCGCTTCGATCTGCTGGCTGAGGAGTTCAGGACTGCTCGAGGATGGCGAGGCTGCCGGGGTCGGTGGCGCTGCCGTTCACGTGCTCACCGGTTCGAACGGCTTCAGGACCTCGGCGGCATCGTGCTCGTCGATGAGGTCGCGCGCGAGTGCGACACGGATGGTCCAGGCAAATGGCCTGGTGTGGTCGCAGAAGACCGGCCAACTCGACGGCCTCAGGTTCAACGACGGCGACGTCACCATCACCGAACTCGACCGCTCCGCCCTCGATACACCCCTATCGTCCCAAGCTCGGAACGTCACAGCGCTGACGCTGATGAGAACGCGGTGGAGAAGGGTGCATACCGGCTTCCCGCGAACACGTCAGCGTTTAACGCGACCGCCCATAAGGCCACCGACGGCTGCGGGTGAGGTGCGGATGGTCGAGGACGAGATGAACCCGTACGTCATCGGTTGACGCGCCCGGCATGGTGGGTGCACGGCGTTGATCGACCGCATCCCCGACGTTGCCGGCGCTCACGACGGTGTCGGTGATCAACTCACTGTGCGGGTCGATCGCGATATGCCCTTTGTAGCCGTCGAACCCGCGCGCTGAGCTCTTGTGCCCATGGCGGGCTTGCGGGTCCACGGTGGAGATGACCCGGTCCTTCGCGACCCGCCGCGCGACCTTGAACACCCCGAGGCCTCGCGCCCGGCGCCGTCCGCCGGGTCCTGTCGACGCTGCGGTCGGCGCTGTCCTATGCCGGGCGGATGGGAGCCATCGATGCGAATCCGGCACGCGGGATCAAAGTGCAGTAAACGGGTAGCTCCCGTTGGTGCATTCAACGGGGCTCCCGCTGAGCTGGACGGATTCGGCGAGTGTGACCGTGAATTCCTTCCACTGGCCGTCAGCAAGTCGCTGCACGGTGTAGCGCAGGACACCGTCGTCATAAACCGCCTTTGTTCCCTCCTTCCCATCTGCTATTACACACCCCGACCCAAACCACAGGGTCGCATACGGATTGCCAATCCAGGGGTTGACTGCCGACAGAAGCACCTTCATGGGGGGCGATGCGAGGGTGATGCGGCCTTCTACGGGATTTCCCAATGGGGCGGAGCCTTCGCCGCAAGCCTGAAATCCCGGGGTCACAGCACCATCCCCCCGAGCAGTGTCTGCAAACGTGATATCGACGTTGACCGTCCTCGTGGACTCGTTCACAATGCACACCCTTACACCGAGATTCCCCGCCTCACGATCGATGTCAGCGGCTGCTGACGCTGTCGTGCTCGATGAAACAGCTTCTTGCGAGCTTGAGCAAGCGGAGAAAGTTGTGATGAACGCGAGAGCGCCTACCGCGATCGAAGCGGTTTTGACTGCCGTAAGCATGGGGATCTCATCTCATGTCTCAGGGCAGGTGTCGCCGGGATACTAATTGCCAAGTGGCAACAAGGTTACTGCTCATGCATCATCTGGTCTACGGGGAGCCGTGAAGGGCTTGTCGTGCGGGTTTGTCTGACGGCTTCGGTAGCGTGACGGGTGCGGACACGCGCATCGAGGGGGTCACGTCATGGCAGCACCGGAAGGCTTCAGCGACAAGGTCGCGTTCGTGTGGAAGGTCGCCGATAAGCTCCGCGGCCACTTCAAGCCGCACGAGTACGGCTCTGTCATGCTGCCCCTGCTCGTCCTGCGGCGACTCGATAATACTGCGGGGCAGTACGCGTAACTCCCGGCAGAGCGACAACACCCGCCAACGCCAAGGCGCACTCAGCGTGCCGTCCTCGAAACCTACCGATCGTCCCTTCCTCAAAACGTCACAGCACTGACGATGACAACTGGGTGCTTGACGAACCTCAACCAACTGGCTGGCACGCGATCGGCGCTAACTGGGCGAAGGAGAAGGACAAGCCGTGGCCTGAGATGGCCGCCATGTTCAACGACGTCCTCAACCGGTACCAGGCAGTGTCCGCGCATGACGGCACCGGCATCGGCAACGTCATCAACGACTACATCGATGAGCGCGCCCACAAGTTCGTGATGACGGGCAGGGCACGCACGCAGCTGCTGGTGGAGTACATCACCGCAGTCGAGCGAGGCGTCTACCGGCTGCCGGCCAATACCCCGGCATTCGCTGCCCACAAGGGGACAACAGTTGAGGAGGTGTACGCCCCCGGGA
>WLOY01000156.1 GCA_009699015.1 Actinomycetota bacterium
AATGGTTGCACCACCAGCACCCGGAACGACACTGATCACTGTTCCCCCACCCGTGCCGGTATCACCAACGGCACAGTCGCCGATGCCATTCTCAGCACACATAAGGCCAGCGGCCTGCCGTTCCATCGACACCGCGGGCGACGGCGCAGCTGCACTCCCTGTCAACGAGGGCGTCCCTCCACCGCAACCGGCGAGCACCAGACTGAAAGCCAATGATGTAACGCACCTACCCAGTGAAATCCCCACCCGGTTTCCCTTCAATAGAACGATAAGAGGACGAAGGTGCAGGCCCCAATACCTCATCGCCCATCCCGTTACCAAACCTGTCAGGAGTCCCAACAGAGGCAACGTAACTGACGTTTCGCACGACTTGTAGACGATTTGGACCCCCTCTTCAGGGATTTCGTTCAGTAGTGGTGTCGTCCAGGCTCACCGGTTCATGTCGTGCTAGTCAGCCGCACTACGACCAACCGATCAGTCACGGCAGGGTGACCTATACCAGCGGGGTGTCCTCTACCGATGGGCCAACCAATGGACTGGACCGTTATCGGCGCCTGCGGTGCAGCGGGAGTAGTCGTCATTCGCGGTGACGTAATCAGGGGCCCTCGGGCACCTCATCGGCACACATGCGACTCGATCATGTTCAAGTGTCGTGCTGATTAACAAGGTGACCTGACCTCGAACCCGCTCTCTCGGGAATCGAGCCAACGCACACCCGCGACCGGGTGGGTTGACGAGTCCTATGTCGGTTGGGGTTCGGGACTCTTCTGGGCGCATTCTGTAATGAAGCAGCGAAGCTGGGTAAATCTAGATCCGGTAGACGTTGCTGCGGTGCCCGATGGCCAGCACGATCACCACAAGGACATCGTCGACGACTGAATAGATGATTCGGTAATCACCAACGCGTATTCGCAGACCCGCGCGGCCCTTGAGTTGCCGTGCAGCCGGGGGGTACGGATCCTGCGCAAGAAGGGCTATCGCACCTTGGACGCGTCTTGCAATGGGCAGATCGAGTTTGGCAAGCGCCCTGGCAGCCGCTGGCCGCACTTCAATCCGGTGAACGGTCACCGCCAGCCTAGGTCAGATTTGACCTGCTCCCACGGGATGTTGGGACCCTCTTCGGCGAGCGCCTCGTCGAATGCAGCGACATCTTCGGCGTCCTCCTCAACTTCGAGCAACTGCTCATATCGCTCCGGGCTGATGAGCACCGCTGCCACCCGTCCGTAGCGCTGGAGGAACACCGCTTCGGTACGCGCCAACTGGACGACGTCTTGGAGTCGGTCGCGCGCTTCACTGACCGGAAACGTTGCCATCTGCAAATCGTACAAGATCACGGTGCTTCCGTACAGTATTGATCCCCACTGTCTTCGACAGCAAGTCACCTACGGCAAGTTCAGGTGGAAGCATGAACACCAGTCAGAATCACCCGAGTTTGAGGGATATCTCCACTTCGAACGCCAAGGGGCACCCTGATTGGGTGCCAATGCAGACCGGGGATGCCAGCATTGAAGGCACAGGCGAAGCAAAGGCACACCACCAGAAGGCAAATGACATCAGTAGCCCTGTGACGGAGCATTCTGCCATTTATCGACAGCATCAAGTCTGGAATGTCGTGGTGCATCCAGTGGCAACGTCCAGCAATGTACTCGACTACACATGGACGCGCCGTCAGCCAAATGGTGATATCAACACCACCGCAGGGAAATTGCACCGCTCCTAGTACTTCGTCGTTTCTAAAGCGTAGGGTTTGGATTTGGGAGTTTGATGCGGACGTTGCTGGTGGTGGATTACCAGTTTATCCATCACCTTCGGCTCGAACTTGCTCGTGCCGCTCCCCTCGCTAGTACTTGGGGGTCATCCGTGCAGGTCGTCCTGAAAGCCCGCGAGTGGGCTGCTTGACCTGCAGCAATGCCAAGTCAAGCAGCCACCACCGCTACCATTAGCTAACTACATCCACAACGTCCGCGCCCGCGGCGGCCCGCTGCATCTCGGCACAGCCTTCCTTCGCGGCCGCGAGCGTGTCGTAAGACCCGCCCACGGCGACGATCTCACCGTTGCTGGCCTTCAACCGGAACCCGTACTCACCAGCCATATCCTCAAACACCTCGAACTCGCCTGCCATGCTGGACTCCTCTTTCACTATAGGTAATGCGGAAAGTACCAGCATTCGCATAATAAATCAGGGAAACCCTCGGGTCAGACGCCGGCGCTCCCACCCGCGCAACGTCTCCGGCCCGACACCGAGCAGACCGCCAACGTGCCGCCGCGACGAAACCTGCGACTGCGCATGTGAGAGCGAACACTCCAGTGGATTCAGGACGGCTCACTGATGGGTTTTCACACCTCAGCACTCGCGGTGTCCCCCGGCATGACGAAAGGCATCCCCTCACTGCTCTCTGTCACGACGTTGGCAACTGTGGGCCATCAGCCACCCGAGGGCGAGAGTCGTAGTGGTGCGGGGTGAAAGTTTCAACAGGCTTCCTTAAGTCGATTCATGCGGAGATACCGGTTGTTTAGAAGACCCGGATCGGGCGGACGCCGCTCTCTCCGTTTTTGTAGTCGTAGTAGGAAGAACCAATCGGAAAGTGCATGCGATACGAGCTGCCAGCGCTGTTCCGCGAGGAACTCCAGTAGTAGCCATCCTCAAACCCGCGGACAGTCTCCCGTTGCTTAAATAGTTCGTCCATCTCAGCCTTGGAGGGCAGGAACCAATCCGTCTTGCCACCACCGGTGTAAGTGGCAGCCAGCACCCCAGCGCCCGAAGCACACACAGCCACGATCGCTTCTGTATTCGCAAGCCCGGACCCAATGCTCTCACTCTCGGCAGCCGTGATGACCACGGGAGCCTTATCACACGTCATCACCTTCGGGTCTCCGCTTCCCCCATTCCAACCGGCGGGGGCCGCCTCCATGTACCTACCCCACGGCTGTGTGGAACCCGCGTCATAGAACACCACCCCACCACCGGGGCCAATATCGCCAACGCCACAGTCGCCGACCGGAGCACACATGAGGCCAGCGGCTTGCCTGTCAACAGCAACGGTAGGCGACGGCGCAGGCGCGCCGCCACCATTAGGCGTCGTTGCTCCGCCACAACCGGCTAACGCCCCGGCAAACAGCAGGCCGAACGTCAATGATGTCGTGGCCCTAAACAGCGATCGCATCAACGTGTTCCCTCAGCTAGTTATCAGGCATTTAATCCGCGAGTGAAGACAGGTCAGTTGAGAACATTGGCGTTACCGCCAGATCCAGCTGCTTCACGAGCAACACTCCCCGTCGGTGACGGTGTCGGTGTATTTGTAGGAGTGGTGGCGCATCCCGCGAGAACCGCAGCAGTGAGTACACCCAACGTGAAGGTTGTGGTGGTTCGGGGGGAGAGTTTCATCAGGTTTCCCTAGTTAGTTGGTGGTTGGGGGTTCAACGAAGTGGGGTTACCCAAGTACGGACCGGACGTACCGCGAACTCTTTGAATATCGGACTAGAGCAGTCGTCGCTCCCGCTCACAAAGGTCATCGAACACGCTTGGAACTCGGGGTCCAAGTTAGGGTCGATAGAATTAGCAGGCTGGTTTTTAGACCAGTACTTGCCGGCCGTGAATCCGCCAATTGTGTTTCGACCATTGAATTCGTACAAGACTTGGAGCTCATCCATGGTCTGCAGGAACCAGTCAGTTTTGCCGCCACCGTCGTATACCTCAGCACGGGCCATCGCTGCATCCCAACCGAGTTTCACATCATCGGTGGCTCCAGACCAACCTCTCGTAGCGGGCTCAAGGATTGTCGCGTCACCGCTAACCGGGTCGATACTGAAAATGATTCCACCAGCAGGGCCAATGTCACCTACGGCGCACGCGCCGCCGTCAGCGCACGTCACACCTGCGGCCTGCCGGCTGGCGAAAACCGTAGGTTCGGGTGACGGTGTGCTTGTAGGGGTGGTTGCGCATCCTGCGAGAACCGCAGCAGTGAGTACACCCAAAATGAGGGTGGCGGTCGTGCGGGATGAAAGTTTCAACATGCTTCCTCGGCTAGATGGGTGGACACGGGTTTGGTGACTTCTCTTTGACTCAGACCGGATCCGGGGGTCTGTAGGTGCAAAAGTTTGTGCTGAGCTTCGCGACCGTCTCGGTGAAAGTGACCTGGAACTGTTTCCAGCCATCGTCAGGGAGGCGAATTACCGTGATGCCATGGACCCCAATGGAATAGTCACGCTGATCACCCACCAGGAATTCGATGTTGCCGCAGCTCGCACCATTGGTGACATATGGTTCGTCTCCGAACGGGTTCGAAGCCTGAATATCGGATAACCGGCCGTCTGCGAAACGCACTTGAACACCAGTATCTTCACCTGCAAACGCGGTCCCTTCGGCGCTTGCGGTTCCCCCGTTCGGGATGACGTCGAGTCCGCTATTAGAGTCTGAGTAATACTTCACGACAGTGATATCGGCACCGCTGTTGTTCACCAATCGAAGATTCGTTCCATCGAGCCCCCAAGCAGCTTCCCTTGAGGCACTCACCGAAGGTGTCGGTGAACTTGAAGGGGTGGTTGCGCATCCTGCAAGGAACCCCACCGTCAGCAAACCCAACGTGAAGGTGGTCGCAGTGCGGGGTGAAAGTTTCAACAGGCTTCCTTAGGTAGATTCATGCAGAGATGCTGCGGCGTTCGATAGCAATCAACTGAGTGGCAATTGAGCGGTACGTATCGGGCGCATGACCGCAAGGTCAGTTAGCGGCCTCGTATTCGGTTCCCCGGTGCCGAAGTTCCTCACGTCTACTAGGCCATGCGCGGTCGTGGAACTCCAGTACCAATCGTTTTGAAACGAACCACCTATCTTGCCTCGACCCGGGTACTTGTTCAGCACCGACAGTTCCAGGTCGGTTGGTAGGCGCCAGTCGGTCTCGCCACCCAAGTCTTTATTGTCCTCATTAAAGGCCGCGATAAGTTGAACTGCTTGGTTCCACGTCACTGGCCCGCTGCCGTGAGCATCCGGACCTGAACCCGCCGGACTGGGCGCGCATCGGTCGCAATCTTCATACCAATATCCGTCATAAACCTCCAAGACAGTCGCTCGCCCCTTGCCGGGAATGACACTGAAAACTGTTCCACCGCCTGGGCCTGAGTCACCTGGCCGGCAGAACTCAGCGTTCACGTGGCACTTTTCAACCGCGGCCATCTTGGACGTCGTTGCTGATCCCCCACAACCAGCGAGGCTCGCGGCGAGTAGCAGCCCAAGGGTGAGCGTTGCGGTGGTGATGCGCAGGAGGGGTGTCACAAGCTCTCCTTAGTTGAGCGTGGGCGTCACGGGTCGGATGAGCTGAGACATCGAACGGCTCGGTCTACCGCTAATCTTTTCTACGGTTTCTGCGAAAAGGAGGAGCGCGCAATGCATAGCCTTCGTTTAGGCTACGCGCGAAGTGCCCGTTCTGAACTCCTTTGCCCCCCCCCTAAACGGTGACATCGCCTCAGATCAATCGCAAGTAGGCTGCCACTGTGAACGTCATCTGTACGTCACCAGGGTTTCGATGGACGTCGAAGTGGCTTGTCGCACCAATCGTTTTCGGACTCCTCCTCTCCGGATGCTCCAGCGACGGAGGGGCCGCCTCTGACGGCTCGGCCACGACGGGTTCCGGTGTCGAACTCACCGTCCCTGCCCTCTGGGCCGGACGCAACACCGACGGAACCATGGTCGGGGGAATCGAGCTCGCACAGGTGCGGGTCGGCACCGAGGGCGAGCCCGGATTCAGCATGGATCTCACCGATGTCGAGGCCCGCGGTGCGGGACCGAGTTGGCTGGCGGCCAGCACGTCGGCCGCTGCCGTCGCCACCCTCTATAGCGGCGCCGACCCAGGGGCCGTCGATATTCACTTCACCATCACCGGACCGATCGATGGCCCATCTGCTGGCGGCATCCTGACCGTCGGATTGCTTGCGGCACTTCGCAATGTGCCGCTGCTCCCGGACGTCACCATGACCGGAACGATCTCCCCCGATGGTTCGATTGGGCCGATAAGTGGAACCGCGACGAAGATCGAATCAGCCGCCGCCGCCGGCTACACGACGGTCCTTCTCCCCGTCCGCAACATGATGTCGAAGGCGACGCCCAATGGACCCGAAGAGGATATGGCCACCTTTGGCGCCACCATGGGGGTCACCGTCCGGCCGGTCCTCAACCTCGCCGAGGCCTTCGAGTCCTTCACCGGAACCCCCTTCGTCCCCCCGGCAACCACCCCGTACTCAATCACACCAGAAGTAGCCACCGAAGGTGCTGGCACCGCAGGCGCACTCATCGCAAGGATCGATGACGGGATCAACGATGCCCCGCTGCCAGCCAAGCAACGCTCGTCCATCGCCAGCGAAGCCGATCTCGCTCGCACGGCGCTTCTTCAGGGGGATGCTGCGACCGCCTACGGACTCGCTGCAGATGCCTACCAACGGTTGGCAAATGACTTGGCTGAAGTGCAGGCGCGCACCAACCTGCGCGAGGGCGGCCTTGACTCAGCGAAGGCCCTCTTGCTCGCCAGCATCGACCGAACACTTGCCCAGGCCGAAGCCCTCATCGTCACCTCGTCGGATGTCTCCGGCCTCGGGCTCGACCAGCAGTTGAGCATGCCAGCTGCCTTGGGTTGGGTCACCTACGCCGAGGCCGTGCTCAGGGCGCTCAAGAATTCCGTGGGCGGCGGATTCGACGAGGGCGAGTTGATCTCAGCAGCCCGAGTGGTCGCAGAACAACAGGCTGCCCTTGACGTATTCTTCCCCGATGCCGTCGCGGTCGTGCGCGCCATGCCCAGCCGGTCCGGCTCAGGGGGTAACGAAGCCGTGGCATTCATCTCCGGCTACACGAACTTCCTGGTGCGCGCCGGTGCTGCGAACGAGGCCTACCTCGCCACCGTCATCGGTCAGCCCGGAGCAGCATCGGATCCGCAGAACGCCCTTCCCGGCGACCTCTCGCTCATCACCCACCAGTTGTCCCTCGAGACAGCACTCATCCCCAAGGATCAGCAGACAGTCGACCTCGAAATCGCTCAGTCGGCGCGCGCCATCACCTACTTCGTCGTCAGCTCAACAGCGGTTTCGTCCCTCCAGTCCCTCGGCCTTTTCGGGGGTATCGGCATTGGCATCGACACCATCGAGGCTGGCGATGGTGTCGCCCTCGCCGCGTCGATCAACTCCGGGAAGATCACTGTTGATGAATTCGCCGCCCACCTACAGGAGGTTGGCCTCGACGCAGGCTACGCCGTCTGGTCAGCAACGTGGGGGGCTGCAGGTGCCAAGGCCCTCGCGAGCGGCGAGCGCAGCACGAAAGCCGCGGTTCAAGCGCTCAATGAAATCTGGTACGACACGATCAATGTCTTCATGCTCAACGCCGCCCACACCCACAGATGACTCGTGTCGCAGCCGAGTCTGCGCCCGTACGCCAGTCGAATGTCCTTGCAGTCGGTGCAAGTACGGCCCTAAATGTCGCGGCAATCGCCACATTCGTCCCCAGTTTCTACCTACTGTGGCTGGGCCGAGGCATCCGCGACTGGCGGGAATGGGCGATCTACGCCACGGCCCTAGGCATTTGGTTCATCGGCCTCGTGCCTGCGGTGCGCCGGTATCGCGCAGGCATATCGACAGGTGCAGCCTCGCTCATCCTCGCCTCTCCCCTGATCATCACGCCACTCGGCGGCCCGGGCTGGGTCATCATCGGTGTGGTCTCATTTGCCATCATCGTGGGAGCCATCTTCAACTTCTCCACCCGCCTGGCCCTCATCGTCCTCATCTTCGTCGCCGCACTCGATGCCTACGTCCGGTATTGCGCGCCTCCCGCCGCAGCATTCATTGACATATCTCTCATGCATGGGCTCATCGGCCCACTTCTTCTCATCCTGAGCGGATCCGGATTGATTCTCGCCCAAGGGGTCTGGGTTCGATTCATCCGAGACGGAGATCGGCTCATCGCGAACTTGCGCGCCGCCGAGGAGCGCGAACGCGGCGAACGGCGAATATTCGCGGCCCAGACTGCCATTGAGCGGCGAATCCACGAGACCGTCCTCAACACCCTCGCAGGGCTTTCCATGGGAATTCCCGCCTCAAGCGCTTCGGTCGCGCGGCAGATCTGTCAACGTGATCTTGACGGGATCGGCGCCGGATCGACCTACGCCCATGACACGAGCGCAAGTGCCATCATCGGTTCAGCCTTGTCGTCCGATGGTGCATCTCGGGTCACCTGCGCGGTCACGATCCATGCGGACCCAACCCTGCCCGCTCACATCGCCGACACCATTCGAGACGCAGTCGTTGAGGCGCTTCGCAACGTCGAACGTCACTCGGGTCAGACAACCGCCAACATCGACG
>WLOY01000157.1 GCA_009699015.1 Actinomycetota bacterium
CGCAGCACATCGGCCCCGTAGCTCAGGGGATAGAGCGTCGGTTTCCTAAACCGTGCGTCGCAGGTTCGAATCCTGCCGGGGCCACGTGCGAAAGGGGTTGCGCCCCAACAGTTTTCTGTTGGGGCGCTTCTCTGTCTAGCGCATAATCCCTGCTCATCTGCTAGCAGTTATCTAGCAGGGTCCCTAGGAGCGAATGCTTGTCACGCCTGGCGCAGCATCGAATCAAACGTCGCCTGCGCCACCGCCCTGGCCTTCTCCACAGCGGCCTCATCCGCACCGTCGGGAATCACGAGCTCGACGGTCGCCTGCACCGGCGCTTCGACGTCGGCGGACTCCAGCAGCGCATGCAGGTACCCGGCAGGCCACTTCAGCGTGTGCTCGATGACGCCGAGGGTGTTGCGGGACACGTTGTCCCTGCGGCACGCCTCGATCGACGTGATCGTGCGGTAGTCCAGTCCGGTCTCGACGCCGAACGACCGGGCGCTGCGGATGCCGAGTTCGATCCTGCGACGGGTGATGGCGTCAGCGATCTTGCGCGCGCCGCCGGGGCTGAGGGTGATGTTCCGATCCGACACGTGAACTCCTTCGCTGGCGTGACGAATGGCTGCGATATGACGACTTGTACGGAATGTTAGTGACTCATAATGTTTCATGATGATCCGTAGCGTCTGGTCTCTGACACATTTCAGTACGAATCACCGTCCCAGAATGGGGTTCGCGGGATTGCTCACACAGATGAAGGGCCCCTGCTGACTCATGTAATGCTCGTCTAATCCAAATTGCGTATTTGATGCGTTCTCCGACAGCGGCAATGATGCTTCTTGAAACAGATGCAATCCTTGAGCCGGAAACCGAGAAACCACCCGGAGACCACCATCCACACCAGTCATCGCCTAATCCTCAGCACCGGCTGATCGAGAATCACCTTCGGTGCGTGCAACCGGGGCGACGCCAGAGCCCGACCACACTTGCTGCACGGTGGACTCCCCATCAGGCACACCCTGCGAGTCGTGAGTCCCCGTGCGAGAGGGCGGGCGGAGTGACGGCCGTCTGACGAGCGTGCGCCCGACCGTCCGCATCACCGCAGGAGGTATGGCTGCGGGAGAACTGGGAGTACATCCCGAACTACATTGGATCCGACACGTAGGCAGGAAAGGCGAGCGGGCCTTCATTGATGACATCACTTGATGACGTCGCCACCGGAACAGCCGTCATCGCCCTCGTCCTCGACGCGCAGTATCAAGCAGCCAGGAGCCTCGTCGCCCAGCACCCCGACCCGGCCGAACTCGCGTATCGAACCGCGTGGGCCGCGATGCTGCTGTTGCACGACCTTGACGTCGAACGCGGCGGCTCCGGTCGCGGAGCGAATCTCGCAGTTGTCGCCCGAGCGGCCTGCCTCGATTTCGCGCCTGACCTCAGCAACTCAGCATGAGCATCGTCGCAGGCACCCCTGGAAACGCTCGGACCAGCGACTGCGACCGTGTTGGATACCTCGCGCGCGCCGTCGTCTTCAAGCCTTGTGGAGTTTGAAGTTCACCTCGTAGCGGTAGAAGTCGATACCTGGAGCCACCGATAGCGCCCTGCGGATCCGGTTGTCGTCGTCAAGGGCGATGATCACGCCGCGGACCGTCTGGCCCGGCTCAGCGAGTTCGTCCTTCACGAAGCCCATGTAGCGTTGAATCTGCCCCACGACGGTATCGCTCGCCCGGCCCCGCTTGAGCTCAACAACGAGCAGTTCAGACCCATCGAGGCTGATGGCGAGGATATCCATCTGCCCGGTGTCCGTCAGGTACTGCTGACCGACCTTCTCCCCGTCCACCTCGTAAATCCGATGAGTCTGGCCCAACGGCGTCTGGCCCCAGTTCTCGACGAGGAAGTCCTCAAGGTGCTTCTCCAGCGCGAACGTAGCCGCGTCCTCAACAGCCGCATCCATCGCGATCAGGTCCGGGGGCGGTGAGCCCGCAAGCAGCGCGGCTAGTTCCGTCGCGTACTTGGACACGTTGGACACGGTGCCGATGCTTCCGGATGAGCGCTGGAGCTCCGGGCTCATTTCCCCGCGGGCGACCAGGACCTCCCTCCATTTCACGGGACGCTGGTGCGGGAGCGAGCTGCCAGGTACGTATCGGTACGGACCGGTGACATTCCCAACGTGATACGACCCTTGCCCGTTCGGGGACAGGATGATGTCGCCCTCGTTCAGGCCCTTCGTGATCGTCCACAGCATGCTGCACGCGAGCCCGGCCGCGACCTTCGACTTGCCGGGTTTCGCTTCGAGGAAGACGGGGATGAACTCGCGGTTGAACTGCCGCCAGTCCTCCCACAGCTTCCCGGTGAGGTCACGGTAGATGTCGAAATCGCAGCCAATGAACCCACCCTCGACGCAGTCGTCAATGAGGGAACTGCCACGGCCGGCCATCACCCGGTAGTAGTTGGTCATTCGTGATTCCCTTTCCCGTGCTTGTGTGCATTCCAGCGTGACTGAGCACCCATACACTCGCCAACCAGTGTTCAGATGGTGTGCGCAGGTGGCTCAGCAACGCTGTGGTCCCACAGGCCGAACTTGGTCGGCTTGAGCTCATCCGAAATGGTGCCCAGGTAATCTAGGCTCGCGCGCTCGAAGAGCCGGAACTGCCAGATGGCCTCATTCATGTGGGCCGGGTGGAACACGCCAACGTCCGACAACTTGTGGAAGTCGTTCAGCGTCAGGCCCGTGACACGCTCGAACAGGTTCGTGTCAAGCGACTCGATGATGTCCATGAGCGCTTCTTCCCGGTAGTCGGTCAAGTACATGAATACCGGTACTGCTTGCACGAACTTCAGCAGCTTCGATCGCAGGGTGTTCACCTGCTCCCGTTTCGCCTTCCGGGCCGCCGTCACCTCAGGGTCGTCATCGCCTCCGGACTCGCCGCCACCCTTGGCTTTCTTGCCCTCGCGGACTTTCTTCGAGTGGGCAATGATCTTGTTCGCATCCTGACGCAGATTCCGGAAATCCTCCATCTGCTCAAGCCTCGCAATGAGGTCGCTGTCGCCGAGGAGCCTCGTCAGGACAGCCTCGGACAGGTCGATCAGCCGCGGGCTTCCCCAGCGCTTCGCGAGCATCGCCGCACCCGCACCGGCCGTTCCCCAGTCCATGACAGCGTTCACGTCCACCTGGTCCATGCGGCCGCCGTCGAACGCGAAGATCGGCAGGAACTCGATCAGTTCCTCGATCACTTCAACCGGTGCGGTCTTCGTCGACCCGCCGGCAAGTTTCGTTCCGTACTGGTACACGAGCGTGAGCGCCCGGTTCGGGTCGAAGTCGAAGACGAAGCACGTCTCCTTGTTGATGGTGCGCGTCCCGTCGTCGTTTCTGGTCACCCATGGCGACTGGACGCGGAACGCCGCCTGGAAATACGACTCCGGGGACTTCAATGAGCGCAGGATGAGGATGGACCCCCACTGGGGAACCGTCACGCCTGTCATCAGCTTTCCGACGGACAGCGTGATCGTGCTCTTGCCGAGCTTTGCGGCGTTCGCGAGCATCGCCTCCACGGGGATCTTCGCCTCGGCACCCATCTTCGCGGCATTGCCGGCAGCGACATGGACGAGGAAGTCCTTGAAGAACGGGTGCGCCTCCAGGGAGTCCTTCATCGCGTGGGCTGATGCGACAGTCGGAAGGAACCAGACACTGTGCTCGACTGCCTTCGTGAACCGGGCGTCGCTGTACGGGAATGGCGGCTTGAAGTTGTTGAGGAGCTTCTCCGTCGCGGTCTGGCTCAGGCGTCCGCGCAGCATGTTCAGGAAACCAGCCACCCGCTCCGGGTCGGTGAAGTGGTATTCGGAGCCGACCTTGCTCGCCTCGAAGAAACCGGACAGGTCGAACAGGCCATCAGCGCCCTGGTCGATCGCCTCCGATGCCATCTCCGACAGTGCGTACGTGAACATCTGCATCTGCGGCAGCTCAAGATACGGGTTGCGTTCCGTGTCACGACTGGGGTCGTCGCCCCAGTGCTCCTTGGCGAACTGCTCATCGGGGTAGGTCCAGTTGTAGATCGCGTCCTCGTTGAACTCGCCCTCGGTCAGTGCACGAAACGGCGTACCGGACAAGTACAGGTAATGCCGGCTGGACAGGTGCAGCTGCGCTGAGTCGAGGTCCGCGGGCAGTTCCGTCGTGTCGGTGGTTGCCGAGTACAGGCGCGGCGTGCCGGCCTCCGCCAAGTCCTCGATCTCGTCGGCGGCCTCAGCATCGGCCTTGGCCTCCCGTTCGGCGGCCCTCGTCACTTCCGCCAACGACGGGGCGGGGCTCGTCACTTCCCTGGCCGCGCCTTGCCATGCACCGAAGTGGTATTCGTCGGCGACGATGCAGTCCCAGTCGATCAGGTGAAGATCCACGTTGTGGTCTTTCACCTCGCCGCCGGCCTTCGTTCCGAGCAGGTCCTGGAACGACGCGAACCACACCAGCGGCGCAGCCGTGTCCGGGTTCGCGGGGTTGTCACGGTCGGCGAACTCCCAGTCGGCGAAGTCGACGTGACCCAGGAGGTCCTCGCGCCAGGAGTTGCGGACAGCGGGCTTGTACGTGAGGACAAGGACACGTTTCCAGCCCATGCGCTTGGCCAGGTGGTAGGCCGTGAACGTCTTGCCGAACCGCATCTTGGCGTTCCACAGGAACCGCGGCGGTTGGGAGTCGTTGGCGTGCTCAGCGAAGTAGGCGGCGGTCCGTTCGACGGCATCAACCTGCTCGGGTCGCATCGGAAAGTCGTCACTGCGGGATGCATCGAACGGCCTGCCGGCACGCACCGCGGCGAGCGCGGCACGGATCTCCGTCAGCGTTGCCTCGACGACCTCACTGGACCGCTGCACCCCGGCTGCGTCCAGCACCTTGTGCACGGCATGGTCATCGAACGCGGTTCCGTCAGTGCGAACCGCTGGTTCGTCGAGGTGAATGACGATGCCGTCGCCGCCTGGGTAGACGGTGCCGGTCTGCTCCTTGATGCGGACGCGGGGGTCGGGCCGGCCGGTGTAGCCGACTTTCAGACGCCCGCGGCCAGTGAACGTGGATGTTCCGACGGTGCGGGTCCATTCGGTGTCGTAGCCGGGTGCGCTGTACACGTAGATACGGCCCGCGGGCGTGCTGCTCACTCGTCGTCCTCATCGAGATCTAGCTCCTCTGATGTCCCGGGGGCACGGTACTTCGCGCCGCCCGGAAGGTGGGAGGAAGGGACAGGTGAGTCGAGGGAAAGGTTCACAGACCGCGGCCTGATGCCTGCCTCGATGTAGGCGACCTCGTCCTTGGTGAGCCGAAAGTGAACGTAGAGGTCGCGGTCACTCCAGCGCCGCTTCATATCGAGGTAAGGCACGAACTTGAATCGGTCAGAGTAAATATCCTGCGTGGTCTTCCGCTGCAAGACCAGAAATCGAGCGAACTTCGTGGCTAGGTAGTGTGCGTAGTTCTCGGTCTCCTCTGCTGTATCGAAGAGCCCTGCTACAAGGTAAGTCTGAGTGCACGCAGAACCGGGCGCAAGTGCAATCGGCTCGCCGATAACGGTCACACAAACCACCCCGGCGGCATCCACCTGCTGGCCTCCGTTGTACGCCTTGGGAAGTAGCACCTTCCACTTTTCTACCCATGGACGATTCTTTTCGATGGCCTCGGGAGCAACGTAGCCCACCCGGTTGCTAAACACGAGTGCGATATCACCCGGTGCATAGACAGGGTGGTCGCCCGAGAAGTTGGTTCGCATAGATCCGAACGCCATTTGAGGACCACAGACTGTGTCACACCAGATCCCTGCGTGCCTTACTTTGATCTTCTCTACAATTGTTGACGCTCGGTTGTCGCGGAGAACGATGCCGTCGCCATCGCGCAGGTCTCGCACCGTGGTGGAAAAGATGGATCCATTGATGCGAGTGGAGAACTCGCAGTCGCCATCGTGGTCTCGGTCCCACAAGAAGTAATTGACTCCGCCCATGATCTCGACGCCCGGGAAGCAGTCGAAGACCTTGGGGTTGTCCACGATCGACCGGAAGTGCCGGTCAGAAATCATCCGCTCACGGAACTTGTCCAGGCCGAACCCACCGGTGAACCAGCGTGACGGAACGATCATGGCGAGGTACTTCGGATTCAGGGCAATGGCATGCTCGATGAAGTGCTGGTAGATCGGTGAAGAGCGGTCATCCTCGTTCTTCTTGTCGCCCGTCTGATAAGGCGGATTTCCGACGATCACGTCGAACTGCATGTCCTTCATCTCCTCAGTCGGATACGCCCCGTGAATGAACGCGTACGCGTAGTTCTCGCGACTATCGCCACGCTCAAGACGCACAGGTGCACCACACACACGGCACGGCCCGGAGGCCTGACCGTCCTTGCTCAATGCGTAGTCGTGCTCCGCCGCCGTGAATGGCAGGTTCCCAGCAGGCGTAGCGAACTTCACCAACGACATCGGGCTCGTCGCATCACGCGAGACGTACACCGACCGGCGTGTCATCTCCCCATGCACCTGCGTGATCGCGCAGCCGTACAGCATGTTCCGCAGGATGTGGTCGGCGCGCTTCACCGGGTCCGGCTCCCACCCGGCCAGCCCGTCCATCAACCGGCGGGCAGCCTCGCGCAGGATCGACCCGGACTTCGTCGCAGGATCCAGCCACTTGTAGTCAGGGTTCGACCACACCTCGACCGGGAGGACATCCAGCAGCGCCCGAGCGAGCAGCGGCGGTGTTGGCACCGCGTCAGACGACAGCGCGGCAATCACGTCAAGGATGTCCGGCACCCGCTGCTGGCGCGTCAACGCCACCGCATCCGTCATCGCAGCGACCTCGCCTTCACCGCAGGTTGACACAAATCCGAATAGTGGACCGGCTTGGGGTCCTGCACTCGCTCCATCCAGAACAGGTCATGCTCATCCTCCGGAACCAGCGCCGCACTCCACACGCGCACGAAGCACGCCCCAGGGCGCGGCTGCCAGTCGCACAGCTCGATGTCACGCGCATCGTTCAACGTGTCGCCCACCACGATGTTGTCGCCCAACACGAGGGCAGCCGCGTTCAGGAACCCCGCCGTCGGCTCGACAGTGCTCGCATCCTGCCGGTAATGCTCCAGGAGGACGTGCGCCATCCGTGCACGTGCCTCGGTGACGTTCTCCGGCGAGATGTCCACTCCGTAGATGGACGCCGCGGCGCGAAGCAGCCGATGCTCGTACTGCTCTTGCGTCGTGCAGTCATGCTTGGACACCAGGCGAAGCTTGCGGCGCAGGATCTCGGTGAGGAAGTTGCCTGAACCGCAGGCCGGCTCGAGGAACTTCACGTCCAGGGCTGCGAACGCATCCGCGATCTGGTCGAGCATCGCATCGACCTCGCGCTGGTGGGTGAAGACCTCGGCGAGATCCCGCACACGGTCCTTCGATCGGACCTGCTCCCCGAACTGCTGCTCCAGCGGATCGAGGATGGCACTGTCATCGAGGGGCACGCGACCGCCCGTCTCATGCCACGCATCCCCCGCATGATCAGGGATCAGCCAGGCCCCGTCAGGGTCAGTGTCGGCGTCCCATGGCGGAGTCCACCAGTCAGGCGCAAGGCCTGCTGTGGCGGTGAAGCCTTTCGGTGCTGCCATGACGTGACCCCCTCGATGCGCGTGTCCGCACCCGTCACGCTACCGAAGCCGTCAGACACACCCGCCCGCAAGCCATACAAGGCTCGTGCAAGGCCCGCGAGTGTGCTGCCTGACCCCATGCCATACCGGGTCAGGCAGCCACCACCACGATTTAGCTATCCGCCTCGACAACGGTCGCGCCGTCAGCAGCCCGCTGCACCGGGTACGGTGACAGACGGAGGGAGACATGGCCAACGCAGACAAAAGCCTCATCGGAGCGGCAGGCGAGCACCTCGTGCTCTCGCGCCTGCTCGCCCGGGGGCTCCTCGCAGCCCAGGCACCACGAGGGGTCCGCAAGGTCGACATCCTCGTGAACTTCCTCGACGGCGGCGAGCCCTCGCTCATCCAGGTGA
>WLOY01000158.1 GCA_009699015.1 Actinomycetota bacterium
GAGGTCCAGTGCCCACAGGTCGCGGTCGAGCTCGCGGGAGTAGTGCCCGCGGATGCGGTCGAAGTAGGGCTCGTCGAAGTCGCGCCGGTAGGCGGAAAAGTCGACGCCGGGTCGCGCGATGCGGTTGTACCACCAGACGGCGACGGCATCGCGCTCGACGAGTTCGAAGAAGCCCTGCAGGATCGCGTCTTCGAGGCAGGTGCCTGCGGCATTGCCGTTCGAGTCGGCCATGCTGCCATTGATGGCCCCACCGAAGTAGCCGTAGTAGCTCAAGGGCGTCGGCAGCCACCGGGGCTGGTCGTCGCGCAGCGACCAGGCGGGCGACCACTCGATCTCCAGCCCCGAGTCGAACGGCTTGGGCACGCGGTGCATCGCCTTGTGGGTCTCGTTCCAGCGCTCGCGGTCGGCGAACTGCGCCTCGCTGAACAGTTGCACCGAGTTCGGGGCGATGGCGTCGGGGCCGAGCTCGGACATGAGGGCCTTGCAGCGGGCTTCCTCGCCGGTGAAGGTTCCCGAGTAGCGCTCGATGGCCTCGGCGAGCGCACCCGCGCGTGCCTGCAAGGCCGTGGTTCCCTTGCCACCTGCACCCTGACGAAAACCGGAGGCAGATCCACCCTTGCGGACCTGCGCGAGGTTGACGCCCGACTCGACGACCTGCACGACGTGGTCCTCGGGCTGCGCCGCGGTGAGGTACTCCACAACCCCGGTTACCTTGCTCACGTGGTGCCCGTAGCGCTCGAGCGTCTGCGCCGGCGAGTGCATGCGGTACGAGCCGTCATCGGGGGCGTCGAGGCCCACGTCCGTCAACAGCACCGGTCGGGGCGTTGCATCAGCGGCAGTGCCGCACTCAGGGCACTGGGGCCGGCGGACCACGGCATGGAGGCGCCGTTCCCCGGTCAGGTGATCGATCACGAGCATGGCGGAGGTATCGGGGCCCGCCGGAGCCATGCCCCGGCCGGCCATGAACCGGGCAATCTCCAGGGCGATCTCCGCGGCGGCATGCGCCGCGGTGGACCCCGTCCAACCATGGGAGGTGGGGCCCATCCGATCCTTGTCGCCGAGGAGCCGTGCCTCCACCTGGCGGTTGAAGCGCAGTCGGCTCGCCAGGCAGGCGTGGCAGGGCCCGGGCGCTCCGAGCCACGGACCGACAACGGGACGCGGACCGGCGATTCGTGCCATGAGCACGGGCACTGAAACGCCCGCGGCAACAGGACCTGCTTCTGGGTGCAGGTGGTCGTCAACGAGCATGACAACCACATCGGGTGAATCGTCGGTGACGACATGCCCATGCGCCCGCAGGCCCTCACGGACCGAGTCGATCGGCACAGCCCCGAGCCCGACGAGCCCGACACGCGCCAACGGCGCATCGACACTGCCCTCGCGCCACCACAGCGCGTACAGCGACGCATCGTCCGCATGAGCCCGGGCGTCGACCACGAAGCCATGATCACGGAGAATGTCGACGGCAGCCGGGACCTCAGCGCGCGTGGCTGTGCCGGCGGCGACCATGCGCTCGGTGATCTCCGCAAGCGTGAGGCTGCCATCGAGATACTCGGCAAGATCATGGAACAGCACGCCCGTGAGCGTCAGCTCATCGACATCGGAGATGACATGGATCGTCTCGGGCGCAGTGCGAATGCAGCGGCAGTGCGGGGCGAGGATCGGCAGCGAATCCGGCGTCAGGCATGCCGACTCCGGCTCGGAGCTGTTCACTGACCGCACGCGCGCTCCATGGGGATTGAGGAAGGTGACGAGGGATTCAACTGGCGTGCACGCACGATTGCCCCGCCCGAGAAACCCACAGACCTAAGTCAGGGGTTCATTGGCGCGCAGGAACCCCTCAACCCGCACCTGAGCACCGAACAACTGTAGGACGATGGACCAACATCCCAGCAGCAAAGTGGCTCAGCATGGGTGTGGCCGCCGACCGGCGCGTGTGCTCCTGCCAGCGGCCACCCGCAAGCGAGGGTTCTAGTCCTCGGACGACGCCGAGCAGAGGGGGCACATGACAGGGATGGATGGGTGTGCGGCTTCGCGTGCGGTGGCGACGCCGAGGGTGAGGCGATCGACGGACGGGGTTGACTCTGGCGTGCTGATTGAGGTGCGGGGCATGTCGGCTCCTTCAGGGGTCGGTAGATGCGGCTGCATCCGTGATCTGCATCGTCGGGCCTCGCTGATTGCACGAGTGAGGTGGTGCTGATCGGCGATGGTGAGACGGTAAGAGAGCAGCGGAGCCAAGTCAAGGATCTGCTCGTGCGGGGCTGGGCATGAAGGTGGCCGCTGACCGGCGCGTGTGCTCCTGCCAGCGGCCACCTGCGAGCGCAGGTTTAGTCCTCGGACGACGCCGAGCACCCGATCATAAACGGAGGCGTGGAGGTGGTTGCGCCTTCGCGTGTGGTGGAGACGCCGAGGGTGAGGCGATCGACGGACGGGGTTGACTCGGGGGTGCTGATTGAGGTGCTGGGCATGTCGGCTCCTTCAGGGGTTGGTGGACGCGGCTGCATCCGTGATCTGCATCGTCGTGCCTCGCTGATTGCACGAGTGAGGTGGTGCTGATCGGCGATGGTGAGACGGTAAGCGGGCCGGGGAGGTAAGTCAAGGATCAACGTGTTCGACCTGCTGTTCGAGTCCGTCGACGGTGATCGACGGGGTGAGGCGGCCGCGGCGGCCGAGCGCGGGCCAGGCGAGTAGCCCGGCGAGGGCCACGGCGACGGCGGCAATCCTCATGGCGTCATTCACGCCGACGAGGTATGCCTGACCGGCGAGGGCGGCGACCTGCGCACCTTGGGAGGCGGCGAGCTCGGGGATCTCGCCGGAGACGACGAGCGAGGTGAGGGACGCGGCGTCGGCGATGGAGGATGACGTGGCCTCCCATGCCGACCGCACCTGGTGGGCGGATATCGCCCCGATGACTGAGATGCCGAGCACTGCGGACATGAGGCTGATGAGGCTGAGGAAGCCGGAGACTGCGCCCATGGCCTCCCGTGGGACGACGCCCATGGTGCCTGCCTGGGTGGCGGGCATCGCGATCCCCAGGCCCGCCCCGAGGAGGAGGAAGTCGCCGGCGATTGTCAGGGGCCCGGTCGAGACCTCGACAAGGGAAAGCAGATACAGAGCGAGGGCGGCGCAGCCCAGGCCGAGCGCGCATGTGGGGCCTAGGCCGATGCGGGCCATGATTCGCGGGGACAGCGGGGAGAAGGCGATGAGCGTCGTGGAGGCCGCGAACAGGACGAAGCCGGCGAGGAGGGGGGTGAAGCCGAGGACGTTCTGGATGAGCAGGGCCTGCTGGAGGAATGCGCCGGCGAGGACCATTCCCAGGATGACGAGGAGGGAGAGCGTCACCGGGATGGGGGAGCGGCGCACGACGGCCCAGTCGGTGAGCGGCGTCGGCGTTCGGCGCTGTTGCAGGGCGAGGGCTGCGATGGCGGCCAGGCCGATCGCCGCCGGGGCCCACACGCGAGGGTCGGTGATGGGGTTGAACTCCAGCAGGCTGAGGCCGCCGGCGATGAGCATCATGCCCATGACGAGCAGTCCGATGCCGAGGCCGTCGATGCCGTCGCGTTCGCCGGTGCGCTCGCTGCTCGCGGGCGCGTCGGCGGTGACCTTGGCGCGGACGACGGGGATGATCGCCGCGAGCAGGATCACGTTCATTGCGAACACCGATCGCCAGCCGAAGGCTGTCACCATCACGCCGCCGACGATTGGGCCCAGGGCGGATGCCCCGGCGGTGACCGCGGCCCACATGCCGATGAGCCGCGCGCCCTGGTCTCGGGGGACGCTGGAGACGAGCATCGCGAGGGCCAACGTGCCCATGGCGACGCTTCCGGCTCCGGCGATCGCGCGGCCGGCGATGAGAAAGCCCATGCTCGGGGCGGTGGCGCACACGAGCGAGCCGACCGCGAATGTCGTGGTGCCGATGAGGTAGAGGCGGCGTCGGCCGAGCCGGTCGCCGAGGGCGCCGAACGGGAGCGCAAGCGCAGCCCCCGCGATCATGTAGGCCATCACCGACCACTGCACGGCCATCATCCCGGCGTCGAACTGCTGCTGGATGGCCGGCAGCGCGACGTTCATGATGCTCATGTCGAGGCCGGCAAGGAACTGGGCCGCGGCGAAGACCACGATGACGGCCTGCGGCAGGCGCGGCACATGGGGGGTGTTCACGCGGGCATTCTGTCGGACTTTCGCCCGTCCGTGTCGCGAATGGCCCTTGCCCTCACGGCGGCTGGGACGTAGGTTGACGAGCCACGGATTCGTGCCGGAAGGCAATCATCGGATGGAGCTCCAATTTCGGGTATCGCGGGCGGCGCGCCTGTCGTGGACCCGCACCGCAACCTGGGGCTCGTCGCGGGCCTGCGGCAGCTGCGCGAGGATGCTGGCGGCGGGTCGCCCGAGGTCGTGGTCGCCGTCATCGACGGGCCCGTCGATGTCAACCATGCGGTCTTCGCCGGAGCACGTGTCCGTGCGCTCGGTGCGGACTCCGGCGTGTTGGGGGCTGAAGACCAGTTGGCTCGCCATGGCACGCATGTGGCGTCGATCCTGTTCGGGCAGCCCGGGACGAGTGTCGAGGGCATCTGCCCGAACGTCACGGGGATCTTCATCACCGTTTACGACGAGCGAACCGGTCGGGCCCCGCAACTGGAGATTGCCCGGGCGATCGACCGGGCAATCGCCGAGGGCGCCCAGATCATCAACTTCTCGGGGGGCCAGTACTCCGACAGCGGCACCGCCGACCAGTGGCTGCAGCAGGCGGTCGCACGCTGCGAGGAGGCCGGGGTGCTGCTCATCGCTGCCGCGGGCAACGACGGCTGCGACTGCCTGCATGTGCCGGCCGCATCACCGTCAGTCCTTGCGGTCGGGGCATGCGACGACGACGGCGCTCCGCTCGACTTCAGCAATTTCGGGCACCTGTACGCGACGAGTGGCATCGTCGCCCCCGGCCAGGATGTCCTCGGTGCCCTGCCCGGGGCAGGCACGACGCAGGACAGCGGCACGTCCTTGGCCGCGCCCATCGTGACCGGCGTTGCTGCGCTCCTGCTGTCGCGGGATCCGGGGCGCACTCCACTGCAGATCAGGGAAATCCTCCTGCGCGGGGTCGAGCAATGTGATAGCAACGTCCATGAGTACTGTCGGCGCCTGCTGGCAGGTCACCTGAGTATCGAGGGAGCGCTCACGCACATGAATGACATCGGTTCGGCCATGGAGGCATCAGGCGCGGCTCCCTCGTGCGGTTGCGGCGGCTCGATGCCGGTACCGCAGGCCAGTGCCGCTGGGGCGTCGCCGTCCATGGCGGACGCACCCGATGCCGGGGGTTTGGTGTACGCGCTCGGCACCATCTCCTACGATTTCGGCACCGAGGCGCGTCGCGACTCGTTCAAGCAGCTGATGCCCCCCGTCGAGGTCGACGGCATCGTCGTGCCGCCCAACCCCTATGACGCCCGGCAGATGGTTGCCTACCTCGCAGACCGGCCGTATGAGGCCCGGGCACTGATCTGGACCCTGAACATCGAGCTCACGCCGGTCTATGCGCTCGAGCCCGCGGGAGCATTCGCCGCGATTCTCTACGAGAAGTTCGTCGAGATGCTCGCTGGCGAGGTCCTCGCCGAATCCGATGAGGATCACATCCAGCGGGTGAGCATCCCGGGCCGGCTCACCGACCGGCATTCGCGGCTGTTCTCCGGGCAGGTCGTCCCCGTCCTGCAGGGGGAGAATCTCCGTGGTGCCTACGGCTGGAAGACCAATGCCCTGGTCTCCCAGGCGGCAGCAGCCGTCGGCGGTCGCAAGGGGAGCAAGTCCGACGTCGCGTCCATCTCCGAGAACCTGCGCGGTTTCCTTGACCGGGTCTACTACGACCTGCGCAACCTCGGGGTGCTGTCCAGCGATCGGGCCCTGAACTTCGCGGCCACCAATGCATTCCAAGCCGCCGCGGTGTTCTCCGAGGCGCTCGGGGCAGGCATGCAGCTCGAGTCCGTCGAGACCGAGCGCTCACCGTTCGCCCGGGCAGATGCCGATGCCTGGGACGTGAAGCTGAAGTTCTTCGACCCGGAGAACACCCGCCGTGCCCGCCGCGTGTACCGGTTCACCGTCGACGTCAGTGACACCATGCCCGTCACCCTCGGCGAGGTTCGAAGCTGGACGGCTGCCAACTAGTGCGCCCGCGGGCCTCGATGTTTCCCATCCTCTCCCGGCCGGTACCGCGGCCTGACCTGTCGCGGCCGTGGACGACCGTCGACCTCGCCGGCGGCAGTGTCGAGTCGCTGCTGTCCACCTACATGCACCTCATTCATGGGGCCAACTACGACGACCCTGGCGCCTGGCAGTCCACCGGCTTCGCCGCTCGCAAGGGCAGTCGATGAGCGAGGAGGCAGTGAGCGCACCCGCGAACCAGGATCCAAACGACGATCGGAAGGACGATGACGCGGGCTTCGAGGTCCGCGACCACCGTGATCATCCCGGCCATCGGCGCCACCGACTCGGCCACCCGGTCGACGAGCAGGTGAAGGTCGTCGCGCACCGGTACCACCAGGCGATGATCCTGCGGGCCAACGGGTCGGGCCTCGTGGCCATCGTGGCCTGGCGCGAGTACCTCGAGGGGCGCGCCGAGCAGGGTACTGAAGCGACGGCACCGCGCCTGCGCGGCCTCATCTCCCGCTGAATCGCATGCCTGACCTCGACGATCTACCCGGAATCAGCGAGCTGCGCCGCCGCACGAGCGGTGATCCCCGAGTCCTGGTCGCGGTGCTCGACGGCGTGGCGGATATCGGCCATGAGGCGTTCGTGGGCGCCGACGTCACTGCCGAGAGGATGCCCTGGACCGGCGAAAGCGACCCTCAGGAATCGTCCAGCGCTCACGCCACCCACATCGCTTCGGTAATCTTCAGCCTGTCCGCAGCCGGAGTCGACGGCCTGGCACCCGCCTGCCGCGGCCTGCTCCTTGGGGCAGGCGTCGACGAGGACACGGTCCTGGCCGAGCCGAACATCGCCCGCGGGATCGAGCATGCGCTGGCCCGAGGGGCCCAGATTATTCACTGCGCCTTCTGCTCCCCGAGCCAGACCTCAGAGCCCGACGAATTCCTGGCCCGTGCGGTGCGCAGGGCCGAGTCGATGGGCGTGGTCATCGTCGCCCCTGCGGGCAACAACTACGGCGAGAACTGGTGCGTGCCGTCTGCCTTGCCGACCGTGCTCGCCGTCGGGGCGCTTGCCGACGACGGCTCCCCAATGCGCTTCACGAACTTCGGGTCCAAGTACGAGGGCCACTCGATCATGGGCCCGGGCCAGCGAGTCCATGGTGCCAAGTTGGGAGGCGGAACGAAGGTCGAGGACGGCACCAGCGTGGCAGCCCCCGTCCTGACGGGGATCATCGCGGCACTCACCTCGGCAGTCCTGCAGTCCGGCCGGGCAATCAACCCGCAACTCGTTCGCACGGTTCTCCTCGACACCGCTCGGCCATGCACGGGGCCGGGAGCCGATCGGTGCATCGGCGGCGTGGTCGCCGTCGACCGTGCCATCGGGGTGCTGCTCGACGGCATGACGGTCGAGCAGGCCCGGGCCGCGTTCCCCGACGACCTCGGCACGCAGGCGCCCGAGCGGACCCCGGTCACGTTGCCGATCCCGCCAGGGGGAGATGGGCTGCCACCGCACTCAGCGGCACGGCATCGTCCCGGCGGCCCGATCGACCCGCGCACGGCCTATCGGATGCCGGAGGCCGAGCCCTCCATGGTGAGCCCGTCCGGGGCAGAGCCTTCGC
>WLOY01000159.1 GCA_009699015.1 Actinomycetota bacterium
CGCCCGACTCGTCCGGGCGCATCCAGGGCTGGCAATGGAAGCCAGCGCGTGACGATGTCGCGTCCCGCGCGCTGTCGCACCCTGATGCCACACTCCGCGGATGGGGGAATTGTCCGGGGATCGAAGGGCTCTGTCTGACGTCGTCGCGTCGGCAGCCTTGGTGCTCGGCCAGGCTCGCTCGGTCCAGTCAGCGCTCGCGGAAGCGGAGCGGTCGCTGGTGTCGGCCGCCGCGGCTGTCGTCGAGGCCGATGTACGGCAGCAGTTGGCGGCGCTGCCGCTGGAGTCGCTTCGGGGCGCAGTGGATGGCCGGGTCGCATGGGGCGCGCTGCTCGACGCCGGGTACTCCACGGTCGCCGATATCGATGCGGCCTCGTCGTGGGAGCTCGTGGCGTGCGACGGCGTGGGGGAGCGGTCGGCCGAGGTGGTGAAGGCGGCTGCTGCGGAGATCGCAGGGTCGCTGCGTGCCTCGACCCGTCCGGCATTGCGGCATGAGCGCCCGAGCTCCGCAGACTTGGCGCTGATCGTCGCGGTCGTCCGGCTCGATGCCGTTGCGGGGCACGTGCGGTCAGTCTCGACTCACCTGGCCGCTTTCATCGACGCGGCACCATCGGCGCTCGTCGATGCGGCTCCTCTGCGGTCGGGCCTGCGATGGCTGGTCACTCGGGGCCGCCGCCGGCTTGCGGCGGCGCGCGCGACGGAACGGCTCGAGTCGCTGCTCGCCGAGCACGGTGCTGCAATCAGTGCCGCGGCGCTCGGGGTCGCCGGCCCGCTCGACGCGCAGGCGTCGTTGCGTGCCTATGTCACTGAGCCCGCTCGGTTTCTCGCGGTCCTTGACTCGAGGCTGGGCGTGCGGCCGGCGGGCATCGCGGGGCTGGCGCGCGAGATCGCCGATGCGATCGAGGCGTTCCCTCTCGACGTCGGGGCCCTGCGGGTGATGCTGCGCCGCTACCAGGAGTTCGGCGCGAAGTTCGCGCTGCAGCAGCGTCGCGTCCTGCTCGGCGACGACATGGGGCTGGGCAAGACCATCCAGGCGCTCGCGGCGATGGCGCACCTGTCGGCCCAGGGCCCGGGCTGGCGGGTGCTCGTGGTGTGCCCGGCGAGCGTCCTGGTCAACTGGGACCGCGAGATCCGGGCCAAGAGCGACCTCGTGCCCGTCGGGACGGATGCGTGGGCCCTGGCCGGTGGAGTGCTCGTCACCACGTTCGAGCGGCTGCGCGACGTGCACGTCCCCGCGTCGATGCCGATCGGGCTCCTCGTCGTCGACGAGGCCCACTACGTGAAGAACCCCGACGCCCAGCGCACTCATCGGATCCGCAGCCTGCTGCCGCAATGCGAGCGGGTGCTGTTCATGACCGGGACAGCGATCGAGAACCGCGGAGCGGAGTTCGTCGACCTCGTGCGGATGCTCGACCCGGCGGTCGCCGCACGGCTGAACGGCCCAGCCGCACTGGTCGCGCCGGGCGAGTTCCGGGCCCGGGTCGCTCCTGTCTACCTGCGCCGCAACGCCGACGAGGTCCTCGCCGAGCTGCCGCCGCTCATCGAGGTCGACGAGTGGGAGGAGATGACCGGCCACGACACCGAGCACTACCGCCGCGCCGTCGCCGACGGAAACTTCATGGCGATGCGCCGCGCCGGATTCATGGCCGGCGCGATGCGGCGCTCGGCGAAGCTCGACCGGCTCCTTGAGCTCGCAGACCAGGCACGGGAGTCGGGCCACAAGGTCATCGTCTACTCCTACTTCTTGGATGTCCTCGGCATCGTCATGGCAGAGCTCCCCGGCACGGCGCTCGGCCCGATCACCGGCGCTACCCCGCCCGCCGCGCGCCAGGGGCTCGTCGACGCGCTCGCCGCAGCTGCTCCCGGAACGGTGCTCGTGTCGCAGATCGTGGCCGGCGGCATCGGACTGAACATCCAGTCGGCGTCCGTGGTCATCCTGTGCGAGCCGCAGGTCAAGCCGTCCACCGAGCGTCAGGCAATCGCCAGGGCCCGGCGCATGGGGCAGCTCAAGACCGTCCACGTCCACCGCCTCCTCAATCCCGACGGCATCGACGAACGAATCCGCGAGATCCTCGAGGCCAAGGAAGCCGCCTTCGACGACTACGCGCGAGACAGCGACCTCGCCGACGCATCCGGCGCCGCCATCGACCCGCGCGCCACCCTAAGGATCGTCACCGACGAACGCCGGCGCCTCGGCCTGCCCGATGCGCAATCACCGACGCTGCCGGCGCACGAGGATCCGATCCGGCCCGGCGCCTGACCACACTGGCGGCCCTGAGCCGGCTCTCCCCGGAGGCCTGCCTGCGCCTGGCAGATGCGCTCCGTGCCGTCCACCTCGTCACCGATGCCGAGCCGGGCTGCGAGGACGACGTCGTCGTCCCCCAGACGCGGGAGTTCCACGACCTGCGCTTCCACGAGCGCATCAGGAGACACAGGTCAGGCGTGATCAACGAAAGGCCCCGCTTCAGGATCGTTCCCGAGCACCAGGAGCCCGAATGGGAGCTCCAATCCGGTGAGCTGGCGCTGCATGCGGTCGACCTCCGCGCGGTCGCTGACGCCGACCCCCCGTACGGGCAGGTGGTCCGATCCCGTACGTCGCATCGCGACTACTCGGGCCAGGCGCGCACGCGCTCAGGCCCCTCGAGGGCGATTCCGCGAGCATCGACGGCCTGCGCTCACCGTGGCCCACAAAGCATGCTGCTGAGAGGTACCGTCCGCGTAGCCGCGTCCTCCTCAGGGGCGAGCCAACATGACGAAGGCCCCCACTTTCGTGAGGGCCTTCAGTAGCTGTTTCAACTACGTGTACGAAGGGGGACTTGAACCCCCCGAAACTACCCCGTATAGAAGGGATTTGCCGGTGCGTGAGCGTGCCCGCGCCGTGTGACCCCTCGTAGCGCAGCGTGAGACCTTGTAAATGTGCCCCTTGCTCACTGCGCACACGAGATTCTGCCGACAACTCCGCGGCCGAGTTTTCCGCCGGCCGTTTGAAGCGTCCAGAGGATCGCCCCACCCGTGATGCGTCGTACCGCGTACGCGAACGACCTGGGCTGGGCACAGTCACTTATCGCTGTGTCCGCTCGCTCGAACCGCCAGAAGTCGGATCGTGACCCGGCGAAGTGGATGCCACCGTCAGCGGCGTACGTGTGCACGTCATAGAGGTCTGGGTCGGTGTGAAGTTCCGCTGGGGACTGTCGATGGACCCTGCGGAGAAGGCGACGGTCGATTCGGTTCTCGCGGGTGCCCCGCTGACTTGGTGCCATTGCCGGACAGGGTCGGATGACCTCCATCTTCCGAGTTCGACAGTTGTTTGCTCGCGCGGTTGTTGGCGCCTGACGACTCCGTGGCATTGACCACTCCGCGTCCTTTGCTGCCCGATATCCGTGCAATCGCTCTAACCTCCTCAGCCGGACGCGTATCGTCGGATTTGTCGCTGCGGTGGAGGTGCCGTCGCTATCTCCCCCGTTAGCGGATGGACTCCCGGCAACGACACGATCCGATGCGGTGTCCCTCCGGCCAGTACCTTCTCACGAAGGCTGACTTCGGCCGAGGAGCATGGGGGAGTGAATGAGCAATAAGGTTTTTGGCGGTGTGACACTGAAGTGGGCGGGTGTCCTGGCACTCACGGGGATGCTGCTTGCGGCATGCGCGACCGGCAGCAGTGGCGGTGACGTGCAGGGTCCAGTGCCGGCTGCGGACACGAACGCGGGCACCACCACTTCTGGCACCGGCGGGGAACTCATTGCGATCGAGTCGGACAACATTGCTGCTGCAGGCTATGACCTTGCGTCCCGCACGATGCTCGTGGAGTTCGAAGATGGGTCGTTGTACGAGTACGAACCGGTCCCGGTATCGGTCTGGATCGACTTCGTGGCGGCGCAGCCGCATCCGTGGAGCCGAGTGGGCAACCCGGTTCTTGTCGAGGGTCGGGTGCCGTACCGGAAGCTCCGCTGAGGAAGTGGCCGAAGAGCGCTTGGCACTACGGTCTTCTCGTCGGAGTCGACGTTCTTTCGGGGCGCTTGTGTTTTGTCGGCGGGGGAGCGGGTGCGGGCGGTTCCCACATGGACCGTCTGCGCCCTGAAATGCACACCTCCTGAAGTCGAATGGGCGTGCTTCGGGCTGCTCAGCGTGCCCGTTTGATGTGCTTGCGGGATTGAGGTCCAGTGCTCCCTGTCGCCTCACACCCTGCTGGCTCGTTGGCTTGGGCGACGCCCCAGCAGCACAGCCGTCGAGACGCATGAGGCGACAGAGAGGCGAACTTCTCAGGAAGGCCATCCGTTCGCATGAATCATTGGGCGACGATATTCACTGTATAGGTGCCACCAAGAGTGCCAGTGGAATCCTGAATCTGGAACACCGTCGTTCCGACGTCGCCGGAGTAGTAGATGACCTCCTGATTGTTGTTTTTTGTAGAGGGAATTTTCATGTTGTTCATCGGGTTGGCTTCGCCGCCGGACGAAAATGCCACCAACCCACCACCACCCGATGGGCTCACGGTGGTACTGATCCACGAGAAGTTCGTGCAATTACTGCCCACCGGCACTTCAATCATAAACGGATACGTCTGTGCCGTTCCGCCGTTCGGCCCGAGGGAAGGTGACGACGTCCACGCATTGTCGGCAATCGGAGTTGTGCACGATTGACTCGGAGGGGTCAAGGGTGGTGCCGTAACTTGCTTGGCGCCGAGTCCACTGGCATCGCCCGTGTCTAGGTCCTGGTTTGCGCCGGTCTCGGGCGCCGCCGAATCGGAGGTCGGAGTCGAAGTGGCAGTAGCAGCCCCAGCCGACGCAGGCGCCGACGACGCGACGTCGTCCTGCACGGCCCCCGATGAACCTGTCGTGGACGAGCACCCGGCCATCGCTGCGGTGGCGAGCGCCAGGCCGACGGTCAGCGTCTTCAAGCGTGTTCTCATTGCATCCCTCGATCCGTGAGTCGGGGATGCGATTCACCCCGTACGACAGTTCGACGGATAGTAACGGGCTTCGGTTCCCCGAATCTTCGATTAGTTCAAGTGCGCTCTCTCCTGTGTCGACGAAGCGCACTGTCGTGGTCCCGAGTGCGCCTGTTGAGTGTTCGACTTCTTGTTGCTAAATAACCGCTTCTTGCCGGGTCAACATCGTCGGCTCAGGGTACTTCGCGTGCCCACGACGCCGACAGAGCGCACCTCGTAGACGAGTAGACAGCTGGCAAAGCGCACCTTGTCCACTCGGTAAACGGAGCAGGCGAGGCGCACCCCGTCGGCTGGCTTGACCATGAACGCGAAATGCGAGTGCACTCAGAGTCGACGCCTGACCGTTGGACAGCCCACGAACTTGAGCAGCCTCAGCAGTGCGCATCGTCGGCAGAGCACGCCTCGTTGCCTCTTGTAGACGAGCAGGCAAGCCTGCTCCAGGCGACGATGTTCACCTGGTGCCTGGTGCCTGGTGACCTTCGCACTGCCGAGGAGCCGGTTTATCGCAGCGGACTTTGCGACCGAAGTTCGCTAAGCAGACCGAACTGCGTCGACTTGAGGGCACTGCCGGCAAAATCGAAGTGGGGGTTGGCCGTGACGACGCCACAACCAACCCCCACACGAAGGGGAGAAATCAAAAGATGACCCGTTAAAAGGCCCGCACTAAACACACCGACGTCTTGTTATTCGTCTTGACCAGATTGGCCTGCTGAAAACTACCCTGGACTGCGAAGTACGTCGCATTTTTCGCGCTCGATTGGGAGGAAGTCCAGCAATTATTGGCCGGCCAACTGTTGTACCTTAGAAAATCAAAAAACGGCGTTGCCTCGTCCTGTGAGGGTACGTACCAGTCTGTGTACCCCCCGCTTGTTGATGCTACGGCCGCGTTCGCCGCACCAGACGAGCAGTAGCCGGAGAATGTGGCCATTGTCTGCGTGTTGGAGTAACCGGTTCCGATTGCTGCCCCCGTACCCGGTGATATCGATGTCGTCGCACCCGATCCCACGCACCAAGCCATCGGTGGCAGTTGTGCTGTTTGTGCTTCCATGTAATGGCAGTTGTTGTTGCCACACGCCGCCGTGTATCCATTACTCAACGAGAACGCTTGAGATACAGCATAGAAAACGGTGCCGCCACCAGGGCCGATTTGACCACACGAGTACTGCAGGCCCGTATTGCAATTCGGGTTGTTACTTCCCCCCAGCAGCGGAGGTGATGCCGTCGGCGACGCAACCGGGCTTGCCGGTGCCTCGGTCGGCCCGACAGTGGGGGCGACCGGGTCAGGCGACGGCGCTGGGGCCGTCGAGGCCGCAGACGATGCCGCCGCGGCGGTAGCGTCATCCTGCACCGCCCCCGATGAACCTGCCGTGGATGAGCATCCCGCAGTCGAAGCGGTGACGAGCACTAGCCCGACGGTGAGCAGTTTCAGGCGTGTTCTCATTGCTTGCCCCAATCTGAAACGATGGGGATGCCAGTCACCCTCATACCTCTTATGGCGAACCATAACCCGAAACGGTTCCCTGAAATATGAAAGATTTCAATCGTTACATGAAGGCTCCGTTGCGCCCCAATGGATTTCGTGAGAGTCAACCGACGAGTACCCACTTGGATCGACACAGCGCATTCCCCGAGGTCGATGGGGACCGCTTGGGAGCGAACGATGTTCGCTCTGTTGAGAGTGCACCCTCATGCTCATGACTGTCGCTGTTCGGAATCAGTCAACCCCTGCATGCCAGCATGCTGAGCGTGCTGCCCTTCGCCGACGACGCGCACGACGGTCTGCTGGTTCACGGTCAATAGGGCGAACTCCAGTTCGCTCGGTAGGCAGCCGGCTCATGCCAGCCGGGTCGCGGAGTAGACGGTCACCTCGTCATCGCATCACGTCTATGTAGGTGACATCCCAAGGGGCAGGCTGAGCGTGCTATGGACGACTAGCGTGCTCCTTGTTGACGGCGAGTCCGTGCTGGCTGTTGGGCGCATTGAAGTCGTCTCGGCGCACTTCAGCGAACCAGGTCGGCTGACTCCACCACTCTCGGTGGCGACACCACCAGGGCGCACTCGTTGGCTGGTCTCCTTGGCACGCTTCGCCGCCCCGTTTGCGAGGAGACCAGCACGCCCGTCGCCCCGAGAGCAGGCCCCGTCACTTTTGTTGGCTACGTCCTTGACGAGGCAGTTGAAAAGAGTTGCGAAACAGTCACCTTGCGCAAAGCCGACCAAGGCGCACACGGTGTACTCGTGGACGAGGAGACTCCGCGAACCGAGTCGCCTCGTAAGGCAGGCTTGGCAGGCCAAGTCGCGTCCGTCATCTACGTCCTGACGAGGCTGGACGACCGTCGAGGCTGGGTCACAAAGTCGACCTTGCGCGCCCGTGCCCCAAGTCGGCGAAGGGGGCGTTGTCGTCCACCGCGACCCGAGTGCGCTCCTTGCTGGGGTCACGTGCGGCCGCCATGTATCCATTACTCAACGTGAAAGGTGTCGAAGTGGCGTAAAAAACGGTGCCACCACCAGCGCAAGACGTTGCACTAAAAGTCAGAAGACGGGCAAGCCAACGCAGAGCCTGCCACGGCATACGGCGACGTCTGCGTAAAAACAATAACCGTATTCCGTGTCTGCCCTGGGGCGGTCGGCGACTGTCCGGACGTCGTCGGATTCGCCGTCGCAGTGTCCCGTTGCCCACTGGACATCATCACCGCACTCAACCCGTCCCCGTCCGGGGTGAGCATGATCGTC
>WLOY01000016.1 GCA_009699015.1 Actinomycetota bacterium
CACAGCAGGCCTTGCGCCTGACTGGTGGACTCCGCCATGGGACGCCGACACTGACCCTGACGGGGCCTGGTTGATCCCTGATCATGCGGGGGATGCGTGGCATGAGACGGGCGGTCGCGTGCCCCTTGATGACAGTGCAATCCTCGATCCGCTGGAGGAGCAGTTCGGGGAGCAGGTCCGATCTACCTCGCTGCCTGGACCATCGCCCGACTGGCCGACCTTGAGACTGCCCGCGACGCCCTGTTTTACATCGCCCCGGTTGGGGAGAAGGACGAGTACGTCGAGCGCGCGCTGGGTCGCATCCAGCCGTTTCTTCCCTAGGCCGGGGCAACCCTGGAACGGCGAAGCCCCGCCGATGTCCTCATCGGCGCACTGATCTCGGACATCGGCTCTGGATTCCCCGTCATGATGGTTGACGCGGAGGCTTCGCCCCCTGCGACGGTATCAATCCGCCTTCCGGCCGAATTCCATGCAGATTCGCAGGAGATCGTCCATGAACCTTTCAGGGCGTGATCGTGAAGTCGCCGCTCTCGAGGGTCCCAGCGAATAAATAGCCGTCGAACCTTCCCCCGTCCAGTAAGAGCAGCATCGAGTCTCCCTTCCCGGGGCCCGTGCCTGCCTTGTCGGCGACGGTGACCTTGAACGTTCCAGGGGCACCACTCGGACGCGACTGATACGTGCCGGTGGCCACCCTTCCGAGGCAACCCGTCACCGTTCCCTCGACGTTGACCCTGGGTCCATTCGTCTTCGTCCTGCGGTCGATGAAACTGATCGTCCCCGACCCGCTTCCGTCCAGACCACACTCGATCATGCTCACGACCCCCGCCTTCTGGTTGGGCAACGTTTCGCTTGCGAACGTCCCGCTACCGCTCAGCGTGCAGCCGCCTAGACCGAGCGCGGCCGTTGCCCCCATCGTCGCAAGCCCTAGCGCGCGGCGAGGAATGGGAAGTATCTGACGTGCATGACGCTCGTGATGTGCCATGTTGAGCCTCCGCAGCTTCGTCGAGTGATGATGCCCGCATCGCGCCGTGCTGAACGTTGCTGTCGCAAGAACTGCGGCCGGTGACGATTTCACGGCATTAGCGCAGGCTGAACCTCAACGGTAGGCCCCGAACGCAGTAGATCTCGGGCTGGCGACAGGGGCTGCTCAGGCAATGCCCGTTCACACCGAGTCCGCCGAAATTGGCGCTGGTGGGGCAAACCCATCGATCCAAAGATCGTCGACGGTGATCGTGGAGGAGTAAGTCGTCATGCAGGTATCCTTGACCGATTGATCAAGGAATACGACGCCTCGGCTATTCGGCCGTTACCTTTCACAGCGTCACGCTTGGACGTCAGACACGGACGACCAAGACGCCGATAAGGCCCTCCAGGGCAGCGAAGTCGTCGTCATGTGTCACCACCGGCACGCCGTGCCGAACGGCAGTCGCTGCGATCCACAGGTCATTCACGTTGATTCGGCGGCCCGCCTCAGCCAGTTCAACGCGCAGTCGCGCCCAGATCTTGGCGACCTCGTCATCAACGGCAAGCGTCTGGACACCACCCAGCATTTCAAGGGTTGCCATTCGCCGGGCGCGGGTGCTCGTGTCGCGGGCAGCGAGCACTCCTGCATGGAGTTCGGCGAGCGTCACCACCGAGACCGCCGATTCCTCGGGCAGTCGATCCACGGCGAGCGGCCGGCCCGTCTCGGAGGCGATGAACACGCTGGTGTCGAGCAGCCCGCGCGAGGCCATCAGATATCGCCAAGGTCATCGGTCGTCTCGCCTGCGAGGCGGGCAAGGTCATCGCGCAGGCCGGGTTCGGCCTGCGCTGTCGAGAGCCGCCGCACCAGGTCCGGCCGCGCGAGCCATGCCCTCCGCTCGGCGGCAATGGGCACCACCCTGGCTACCGGCTTGCGGTTCACCGTGATCACGATGTCCTCGCCCGCCTGCACTCGCTTGAGCACGCCGGCTGTGTCATTGCGCAGGTCTCGGGAGGCGACTTCAGTCATGCTACGACCGTAGCATCACCGTCGCATATCGAGTGCGGCCATTTGACAACGGACTGCATTCGTTCACCCGGCGCCTGGCTTGGTGTGCGGCCCGCGCCCGCTCCTCGCAAGGAACGGTAGACGTTCAGGCACTTGTGGTAGAAAATGGGGACATGAGCATGAACATCAAGAGCGCCGTCGCGCATCAGCTGGCAAGGGAATTGGCGGCGGTCGAGGGAACCACCGTTACCGATGCCGTCACCAGGGCCCTGCGCCTCGCCCTCGAACGCCATGCCCATGATGCTGCCGTCGATCGGCGACGGCAGAAACTCGAGACCTTCATGCGCCAATGCGGGGATGTCGTCGCCCACGACGTCGGGCCGTCAATCTGGCAGGCAGCTGACGACCTCTTCGACGAGCAGGGCCTCCCACGTTGATCGTCGATACCTCCGCCGTCATCGCGCTCGTATTCCAGGAGGAGGAGGCGACGGAATTCGCACGAATGCTTGCCGAATCCGACATCACACGTATCTCCGCTGCCACGTACCTCGAGGCCGCGATCGTCCTCGACAGCCGTCAGGACCCTGCGCTCTCCCGGCAACTCGACCACCTGATCGACTCGGCCGAGATGGTCATCGAGTCAGTCACCGCCGAACAGGCGAGGGCCGCAAGGCTTGCATACCGCGATTTCGGCAGGGGCTCCGGCCACCCAGCGCAATTGAACTTCGGTGACTGCTTCGCGTACGCGCTCGCGATTAAGCACGGGGAACCCCTGCTCTTCAAGGGGGCCGACTTCAGCCGAACTGACGTCACGCCTGCCTGGCGGCCGTAGCTCAAACAAGGTGAGCGCGCCGATATCGGGATGGGCAGGCGCAGGCTACTCATCCCTTGCGAAGACAGATCACCGCTCGTATCGTGACGTCATGTCTCAGGTGCGGTGGCACGACCCCAAGAAGGCATTGTGGGCAGTGGGCCTCGTCGTCCCCAGTCTCACCTTCATCGGCATCGGCATGCACGCCCTCACCGGTTGGGAGGCATGGCTGTGGATCGGCCCGCTGTTCGTCCTGGGCACAGTGCCGATCATCGACCTCGTCGCCGGACGAGATGTCGCTGGCCCGCCTGACGACGCGATCGCCGCACTCGAGGCCGACCGTTACTACCGCTGGGTGACCTACCTGTACCTGCCCCTCCAGTACGTCGGATTCGTGCTCGGCTGCTTCGTCATCGCCAGGGGCGGGCTCAGCACCTCCGAGAGCGTCGGCCTGGCCATCACCCTCGGATTCGTCGGTGGCATCGGTATCAACACCGCCCACGAACTCGGTCACAAGCGCGAGGAGAACGAGCGCCGGCTCGCGAAAGTCGCGCTCGCTCAGTCCGGTTACGGCCACTTCTACATCGAGCACAACCGCGGCCATCACGTCCGCGTCGCGACCCCCGAGGATCCCGCGAGCTC
Source organism: Actinomycetota bacterium (assembly GCA_009699015.1). GTDB lineage: Bacteria > Actinomycetota > Actinomycetes > S36-B12 > S36-B12 > WLND01. The sequence continues at coordinate 3,423 of WLOY01000016.1, forward strand.
ACGGCTCGGTGAGGGCTTCTACCGCTACTGGTGCCGCACCGTAAGCGGTTCGATCGCCAGTGCATGGTCGCTCGAGTCGCGCCGCCTGCGCCTGCGCGATCGCCGCGCCCTGCGCTGGGACAACGACATCCTGAGCGCCTGGCTCCTCACCGCGGTGCTCTGGGTGGGCCTTCTCGCGTGGCTCGGTATCGGGCTACTCCCCTACGTGATCATTCAGGCCCTCATTGCCATCACCCTGCTCGAAGCGGTGAACTACCTCGAGCACTACGGCCTGCTCCGTCAACGCGTGACGAGCGGAGACCGCGTCCGCTACGAGCGCGTCGATGCCTCCCACAGCTGGAACTCGAACAACGTCGCCACGAACGTCCTGCTCTACCACCTGCAGCGTCACAGTGATCATCACGCGAACCCGACCCGCAGGTATCAGGCGCTGCGTGATGAACCGGCCGCCCCCGTGCTACCAACCGGTTATGCCGGGATGATCCTGCTCGCGCTCGTCCCGCCGCTCTGGCGCCGCGTGATGGACCCCAGGGTCGCTGCCCACTACGGCGGCGATCTCACCCGAGCGAACCGAGGCATCGCACCCGAGCCCGCCGGGGCCACTGCTGCAGCGCAGAGACTCGGCGATCCCTCGGCAGTTGCCTGCCCGGGCTGCGGCTACACCTATGTGGCGGCGCTCGGCGACATCCACGAGGGACTCGCGCCGGGCACCCCTTGGTCGGCAGTAGCCGATGACTGGTGCTGCCCCGACTGCGGCGTCCGCAGTAAACAGGACTTCATACTCGCGGCCAATCACCGATAGCAGCGTCAAAAAGCCAAGCCGTGCGGTAGCGTCCCGCCATGGCCCTTTACTCATGCCCCCAGTGCTCAATGTCCGTCAACACAAATTGCGGTGCCTGCGATGCACCCCTCGAGGACCGCACCCTCACTCGCGATGACGGTTCCCAGGTGAATGTCTCCGAGTGCCCGAACGGCCACGGCAAGATCAAGTCGCCGATGTGCTGCGGCAGCGACATGGCCTGCGCGGTCTAGCAGACCCCTCAGTTCCCCCGTCGCTGGTTCGCGAGCCCCGCATCCATTTCGGACCTTGCCTCGCGCACCGCCTTCAGTTCACTCGTCTCAGGTATCCCGACCTGCCAGAACGCTCCGCCCGGAGTCCAATCGCTCTCCCTTGATTGGACCACGATGACGCTTGTACGGTCGTGGGACCGTGCCTCAGTGAGCGCGGCGGCCAATTCGTCCGTTGAGTTGACCGCGACAGCCCTCGCGCCGAGTGCCTCGGCATGCGCGCGGAAGTCGACCCGGACATCGCTGCCCGGCCCGCGTGAATCGCGGAGCATGTTGTTGTAGGAGCGGCCGCCCTTGCCCACCTGCAGCCGTTCGATCACCGCGTAGCCGGCATTGTCGAGGACGACGAGGATGAACTTCTTTCCCGAGAGCACCGAGGCATAGATGTCGCTGTTGAGCATGAGGTAGGAGCCGTCACCGACGAGCGCGAACACCTCGCCCTTCGTGCGGGCGAAGGCCACGCCCCAGGCGCCTGAGATCTCGTATCCCATGCAGGAGAAGCCGTATTCGCAGTCGAAGGTGGCGATGCCCTTGCTCATCCAGTTCACGTTGAGCTCCCCCGGCAGGCCACCGGCGGCGGTGATCACGTAGTCATCAGGGGTCGCCGCATCGTGCACTGCCGAGATGACCTGCGCGTAGCTCATCGGCAGCACGCCGTCATCAGCGCATCGCTCATCGACGAGGTCCTGCAACTCGTTTCGAAGTGTGCGGCCACGCGTCGACCATTGCTCGGGTGCGCACCAGTCGCCGAGGAGGGCCGACAGTTCGGTCAGGCCCTCTCGCGCATCGCCGACGACCGCCACGGCCACGTGCTTGACCGCGTCGTACCGGGCGGCGTTGATCGAGACGATCGGGGTCGATGGGCGGATGACCGTCCACGATCCGGTCGAGAAATCCTGCAACCTTGTTCCGACCGCGAGGATGAGATCAGCCTCGGCGCACGCGGTGTTCGCAGCATCTGCACCCGTGACCCCAACCGGACCGACGTAGCGTGGATGGTCGGCAAGGAGCGAGGACTTGCCGGCAACCGTCTCTACGACCGGAATGCCATGAGTCTCAGCGAAGGCGGCCAATTCAGCCTCGGCGCGCGAGTAGTGGACGCCGCCGCCGGCAATGATGACCGGGCGCTGAGCGGACGTGAGCAAGCGGACAGCTGCCGCGAGCTCTTCGGTGTCCGGACGGGGCCGCGGTATTGCTCGCACCTGCGGGGCAAAGAACGCCACTGGGTAGTCGTAGGCATCGGCCGCCACATCCTGCGGCAGCCCGAGGAACGCTGGGCCGCACTCCCCCGGGTCGAGGAGCATCGAGATGACATGCGGCAGGGAGGAGAGAACCTGCGCGGGGTGGGTGATGCGGTCCCAGTAGCGCACAACCGGCCGGAAGGCGTCATTCACCGTGGTGGACGGAGCACCAAAGTGCTCGACCTGCTGCAGCACCGGGTCGGGCAGGCGGGAGACGAAGGTGTCACCCGAGATGAAGAGCATCGGCAGCCGATTCGTCATGCCGACGCCGGCTGCGGTCACGAAATTCGTCGCACCCGGCCCGATTGACGACGTGCAGACCATGACCTGCTGGCGGCGCATCGCCTTGGCGAACGCTGCAGCCGCGAGCCCCATGCCCTCCTCGCTCTGGCCGCGCCAGACTGGGATCTCGTCGCGGTGCATCTCAAGGGAGTGGCCCAGGCTCGTGACGTTGCCGTGCCCGAAGATCGCGAGCACGCCGGGAAAGAGCGGAACCTCTGTTCCATCAACGACGATGCGCTGGGCGATGAGATAGCGGACGATGGCCTCGGCGGTCGTGACGCGGACAGTCGGAACTTCATCGATCGAGGTCATGATGCATCGCCCTTGAGATCACGAACGGTCTCCCAGGTGCGCGAGGTCCACGAGTCGATTAGGGCCTGCTGCACGCTCACAACATCGACCGCCTCAGCGAACCCAGGACTGAACCCGCCGTCCGTTGCGAGGGACTGCATGAAGGCGAAGTCCTCGATGGCAACGAGGTCCTCGAACCCGATGCTGTTCGCCTTACCGGGGGCGAAGGCACCGTGGAACGGGAAGCGGTCGCCTCCGAAGATCGTGGTGTAGCCCGAGTTCGGGCCATCCTCCGTGCGGTAGTACTTAAGCTCGTTCATCTGCTCGAGGTTCCAGGCGAGCGCCCCCTTCGTCCCGTAGACCTCGAAGGCGTTCTGGCTCTCCGGGCCGACGACCGTGCGGCTCACCTCGAAGGTGCCCGTCGCGCCGTTCTCGAAGCGGCAAAGCATTGACGCGAAGTCCTCATTCTCAACGGCGCCGGTCGGGTCGCCCGGATTACCGCGGCCGTAGTGGCTGGCCGTGCCGGATGGCAGCGGACGCTCGGTGATGGTCGTGTGGCGCATGCCGACGACCTCCTCGATGCCGCCGACGAGGTACTGGGCCATCGACACCGAGTGGCTGAGGATGTCACTCGAGACTCCGTACCCGGCCTCGTCCATCATGAAGCGCCAGGTGAGGAGTCCGAGCTCATCACTGCCGTACATCGACAGGAACCGCCCGCGATAGTGGGTGATCTTGCCGAGGGCACCGCTCGCGATGAGCTCGCGCGCGTGGATGACGAGCGGCGACCACAGGTAGTTGTAGCCGACGCCGGTCGCGACGCCAGCGGCCTTCGCGAGGGCGTAGGCCTGCACCGTCTGCTCCGGCTTGCCGCCGATCGGCTTCTCGCTGAAGACGGCCTTTCCCGCTGCTGTCGCCGCCTCGATCATCGGCACGTGCAGCATGTTCGGGGCGGTCACCCAGACAGCATCGACATCATCGGCGCTGGCAGCCTCGCGCCAGTCGTCGGTGGCCCGGGCGAACCCGAAGTCGGCGGTGGCTCGCTCACGCCGGCTGGCATCGGTGTCAGCGCAGACGGTGAGCACCGGGTCGAAGTCGCGGTCCGGGAAGAGGGACGGGATTCGGAGCGCGGATCGGCTGTGCGCCTGGCCCATCCAGCCGAGGCCGAGGACGGCGATGCGGATCTGCTTCTTCATCGGTTGAGCCTTCCTGTTGCTGAGGTCATCGGGCATCGGGGGTCGGGGTCCTGCGACTCCCACCCCTCGCGGATCCAGTGGTGGGCGGGGTCGTCGCAGAATGCCATCGTCCGGTCGTCGGCCGGGCCTGCGAGCACGTTGAGGAAGTACATCGGGTACTCCGGCGGCGCGATGCTCGGCCCGTGATAGCCCTGCGGGACGAGGTAGACGTCACCGTCGTGGATGGTCACGGTCTCGTCGACGCTGCCGTCGACCGTGTAGACGTGGAACAGGCCATGGCCATCGCGGTGGCCGTGCGGGGACCCTTGTCGTCCGATGCGGAAGTAGTAGATCTCCTCGTTGTTCGTCGGGCAGTCGTCGACGCCGTCATGTCGATGGGGCGGCCACGATGACAGGTTGCCTCCCGGAGTGAGGACCTCGCAGACATTGATGCGGTCGGCCTGCTCGAAGGACCCCGGGGTTGCGATGTTCGTGACCTGACGCGTCGCTCGGCCGGCACCGCGAACTTCGACCGAGACATCGGCCGCAGGCGTGTGGCGCACCGGGTAGACGGTCGTCGCGCGCGAGGTGCACAGCGCCACCTCGCCACCGGTACCCGTGATGGTCAACTCGGAGCCGACCGGCACGTAGAGCCAGTCGGTCACTGAATCGAAGACCCCTACCCGCCCAGCGAGGGTGAACACCGCACCATCGACGGTCACCTCGACCTCGCGCGCCGAGAGCGGCACGAGCACGCCTTCGACGCCGTCCATCGAACGGGTGATCGTCGAACCAGCCTCGAGGTCGAATACCTCCATGCCGCTGTAGGCCCAGCCGGCATCCTCCGGCGTAACGGTTGCGAGGGTGTCGGACGTTGCGAGGGTGCCGGCGGGCCGGTGCCAGCTCATGCGACACCCCGGTGGACCATGAGTGCCGCCCGGCCGACGGCCTCCTCGACGGTCAGGGCGTCGGGGTAGAGCAGCGCGCGACCGGGGACGAGCCCGCGGATATTCGGCACCTCGAGGGCTTTCTCCCAGCGCGCGAACACGTGCTCCCACTGGGCGCCGGCGTCGCCGCCGAGCAGGAGGATGGGGCAGGTGGTCGCGGCAGCAACCTTCTCGGGGTTGGCGGTGGCGGGTATCTTCAGCCAGGTGAAGGCCGATGACGAGCCGAGCCCCGACGCAATCGCCACGACCTTGATGAGCCGCTCCTCCGATGGATCGAGGTGGGCGCCGCCGTGCTCGTTCTTCAGGTAGGGCAGCGGCTCGATGAGCGACATGATCCCGAGGTCCGACAGTTCGGTCGTGATCCGCGCGACCATCTCCAGGGTCCGCGGGAGTCCGGGATCGGTGTCCTCGATGCGGAGCAGGGTCTTGCCGCCATCGAGGCCCATGCTCGCGATGTGCTCGGCGTCATATGCGGTGAGCCGGTCATCGAGCTCCCACTTGGCGCCGATGATCCCGCCGCGGTTCATCGTGCCGATCGCGAGCCTGCCCTCGAGAGCCCCGAGGAATGCGAGCTCCTCGAGGATGTCGGCGCTCGCCATGACGCCATCGACGCCGGGCACCGCGAGCCCGCGCACGAGACGGTCGAGCAGGGTGAATCGGTCGGCGATCGCGAGTGGATCCGCGCCCACTCCGAGCATTCCGCGAGCAGTATGGTCGGCGGCGAGGAGCATGAGCCGGCCATCCTCACCGGGGATGGTCCGCCGCGCGCGACCGCTGAGCGCACGTTGCAGTGCTCTCGGGTCTCGGACCCGGGTTTCGATGAGCTCGGCGTACGAGGTCGGCAGGAGGGTGGTCACGCAGGTGATCCTTTCGAATGCTCTTCGATGAAGGCGAGGAGGGACGGGAGATCCGGCATGGCGTCGGCACACATGAGGCGTGCCGCCACGTAGGCACCCGCGCCGTTGGCAAGCTCTCCGAGCCGGTCGAGGGGCATGCCCTGGAGCAGTCCATAGGCGAGAGCTCCACCGAAGGCGTCACCTGCGCCGAGCCCACATCGGACCTCGATCGGCAGCGGGCGAACCCGCACCCGCTCCTGCGCGCTGGCAAGCAGGACTCCCTGGGCCCCCATTTTCACGATCGCAAGCTTGACGCCGCGCCCCAGAAGGTGATCGGCGGCGGCGTCGGGATCGGACTCACCGATCGCCATCTCGCACTCATCGCGATTGCCGACGACCACCGTGCTGGCATCGATCGCAGACTGCGCTGCGCGACGCGCATCGGCCGGATCAGTCCACAGGCTCGGGCGATAGTCGAGGTCAATGATGGTGTGCTCGACCCGGCCGCGTTGCTCGAGCCAAGTAGTGCAGGCCCCTGCTGTCGTGCCAACAGCCAGTGCGCAGGCGCTGATCCATAGGACCCGGCAGTCGCGGACGACCTGCTCAGGAATATCCGACGGTTTGATCGTGGTGTCGGGCGCAGCCGCACCTCGGTAGAAGATGATGGCGGGGTCTGCCGGCGGATCTAGGGATGCGAGTACGACCGGGGTCTGGCCTAGTGGTTCGGTGCCAACAAGCGATGTGTCAACACCAAAGCCCGCAAGCTTTGCGAGGACGAATGGAGCGAGCAGGTCGCCGCCGACCTTCGTCGCAATGGCCGACGCCAAACCGAGTCGCGCGGCGGCAACGGCAACGTTCGTCGGGCTGCCTCCGATGGACTTCATGAAGGTCTGCGGATCAGAGAACGAGTGGTGTGATTCCTGGGCGTAAAGGTCGACGCTGATCCGGCCCACCGACAGCAGGTCCAGTGTCATGACGCTCCCGCCTAGCTCTTCGCCTGGGTTGCGGCATCAAGGCGGGGAGCCACGACATCACGCAGGTAATCCATCGACACAGTAACCGAGGTGATCGGCCCCTCCCCCTCTGCGGGGAGGGGGCCGGTGATCGCGGTGTCCTGCTCGATGACGTACCAGCCGTCGTAGCCCGCGGCCTCGAGGGTCTCGATGACTGCGCTGATCTCGACATCGCCCTGACCGAGCGGAGTGAACAGGCCACCTTGAACGCCGGCCATGATCGGCATCTCGTGTCGAAGCACCGGACCGGCCATCGACATGTTCACGTCCTTGAGGTGCACATGCCCGACCCGATCAGCAGACTCTCGTGCGAAGGCCACCGGGTCGACGCCACCGATAGCGAGGTGCCCAGTGTCGAGGCACCACTTCACGTTGCAGTTGTCGAGCACCCGCTGGACGTCGCTCGCCGTCTCGATGAGGGTCTGGACGTGCGGGTGGACCACCTGCTGCAGGCCGTGCTCGGCGCAGATCTCGTCGATGATCGCGAACATCTCCATCATGTGGCCGAGTTCATCCGCCTCGAGGGCACGCGGCACCGACCAGTCCTCGTCCATGACAATCGCGGAGATGAACTCGGTTGCCCCCGCCCTCTCGAACAGCGAGGCAGTGAGCCGGGCCGAAGCGATGGTCGCCTCCCGCTGACGGCGATCGTGCAGCACCACCGGAGTGAATCCGCCGATGAGGGTCATGCCGAACTCGGCGAGTTCCTCCCTGACCGACTCCGGCGAGGTGGGCAGGAAGCCCGGAGCGCCGAGTTCGGTCGCCGGCAGCCCAAGGCTCGCCATCTCGCCGAGGACGCGTGGGGTGGGGAGCATGGCACCCCAGCCGGGGACCTCACAGATCCCCCAGGAGATAGGCGCGGACGCGACACGGGACAGGAAGTCAGTCATGAATTGATTCTCCGAAAGTGTTGGAACGTTCCAACAAATCGTGCCACACTAGCGTGGCAACCGCAAGGCCCACGGTCGCGAGACCAACCGTGGAAGCACCCACCATCGAATCGACATACCCACCATCGAGAGGGCGAGCGCATGAGGATCGCGGTCATCGGAGCTGGGCGCATGGGCGCTATCCGAGTGGAGGATCTCAGGCCGCTCGTCGACGACATCATCATCGCGAATCGGACGCCAGCGACTGCCGTGGAGCTCGCTGCCCGCTTCGGGGCCACGGCCGTCGACCTCGACTCCGTCCTCGACCAGGCGGTCGATGCGTATGTCCTCGCCACGGCGACCGATGCCCACGCGGGCCTGCTCAGCGAGCTCATCAGCCGCGGCAAGCCGATCCTCTGCGAGAAGCCGATCGCCCTCACCCTCGAGGAGAACGACGCGATCATCGAGCAGGTCACAGCAACGGGCACCCCGGTGCAGATCGGCTTCCAGCGGCGATTCGACTCCGGGATGGCCGCCGCCCAGCAGCTCATCGCCACCGGCGCCCTCGGCACCCTCTACGCGATGCACATGATTGCTCATGATCACCAGCCCTCCACGATCGAATTCCTCGAGGGCAGCGGAGGCATCTTCCGCGATCTCCACGTCCACGACTTCGACCTCATCCGGTGGCTCACCGCGAGCGAGATCGAGACCGTCTACGCCACCAAGGCCGTGCGAGCCCACGAGCAATATGCCGCCTACGCCGATGCCGACACCTCGCTCATCCATGCCGTGACCGCAGGTGGGGTCCAGGTATCGGTGAGCGGCACCCGCCATGGTCCTTTGGGCCACGACGTGCACATGGAGATCTTCGGATCCCTCGACAGCGTCGCTCCGGGTGTCAACGCACGCACCCCACTTCGAGGCCTCGACACCGGCGCCGCGACCACGATGAACATCGACCCGTACCGCGGGTTCGTCGACCGGTTCCGCGATGCCTTCCGTGGCGAGACAACTGCCTTCACCGAACTCGTCGCGGGCAGGCGCGACAACCCGTGCCCACCCGAGTCGGCACGCGAGGCCCTTCGGGTCGCCCTCGCGTGCGAGGTCTCGGTCGAGCAGCAGCGTCCGGTGCGCGTGACCGAGATTGTCGCCCGATGAGCGCCACCTGGCTCACCGAGGCAGGGGCCGACCTCGCGGAGTTCGACCGAATCGTGAGCACGCCCTCGAATCCCGCCGACTACCCACATGCCGCCGGCGTGGAGCAGGGCATCGTCGTCTTCGACGGCGCCAGCCTTCCCGGCACCGAAATTGTCGAAGAGCGGCGGGCGGTCATGGCAGAGATCAGCCATGCGCTCATGGAGGGGCCGGGAGTCGTCGCCTTCCGAGGGGCCTTCCGCGACGGGGGCGTCATCGATCGCGTCTCGGCCGTCTTCGACGAGATCATCGCCGAGCAGCATGCATCAGGCGCCGCGGCCGGTGACCACTTTGCCAAGCCCGGTGCCAACGATCGCATCTGGAATGCCCTCGAGAAGCTCGCCCTGCGCGATCCGCAGGGCTTCGCCGACTACTACTCCAATGATGTGATCGCGCTCGCCTCCCGCTCCTGGCTCGGCCCCAACTATCAGGTGACCTCGCAGGTGAACGTTGTCAATCCCGGCGGCCGGGCCCAGGTTCCGCACAGCGACTACCACCTCGGTTTCATGGGTCGGGAGCAAAACGAGGCCTACCCGGCGCACGTGCACCGTCTCTCACAGGCGCTCACGATCCAAGGCGCGGTGGCCCACTGCGATATGCCGCTCGAGACAGGCCCGACCTTCTATCTTCCGCACAGCCAGAAGTTCCCCTCGGTCTACCTCGCCTGGCGCCGCCCGGATTTTGCCGACTATGTCGAGGAGCACAAGGTCCAGTTGGCGCTGGCAAAGGGTGATGCCGTCTTTTTCAATCCGGCCCTGCTGCACGGCGCCGGCACCAACGTCACGTCCGATGTGCGGCGCATGGCGAACCTGCTGCAGGTCTCGTCGGCATTCGGGCGTGCCCTGGAGGCGATCGATCGCACCTCAATATCCACCGCACTGTTCCCCGTCCTCGTCGATCGCTATCGAACTGGGTCACTGGCCCAAGACGCACTCGACAACGTCATCGCCGCAAGCGCCGAGGGCTATCCCTTCCCAACGAACCTCGATCGAGACCAGCCGCTCGAAGGACTCGCTCCGCCATCCCAGGCCGATCTCGTCCGCACGGCAATCCGCGAGGACTGGGATGCGCAGGCGTTGGATCAGGCGCTCGCCGCCCACGCAAAGAGGAGGATGACGGCATGACACCGAGCGGGACATTAGGCATCGCGGTCGCGGGCGTGGGCCGAATCGGACGCATGCATGCGCGGATTATCGCCGACCAGATTCCCGAAGCACGGCTCGCCGGGGTCTACGACATCTCACCGGATGTCGCCGCCGATGTCGCACGCGAATTGGGTGTCGAGGCTGCCGCCAGCATCGATGAGCTGCTCGCCTCCCCCGGCGTCGACGCCCTCGCTATCTGCACGGCCACGAGCACCCACAGCGAGCTCATCGTCAGGGCCGCAGGCGCCGGCAAAGCTGTGTTCTGCGAGAAGCCAGTGAGCCTGTCTCTCGGCGAGGTCGACGCAGCGATCGCAGCGGTCGAGGCCGCCGGAGTACCGTTCATGGTCGGGTTCAATCGACGGTTTGATCCCGGCCATGCCGCTGTTCGCCGGGCCGTCCAAACGGGTGAGATCGGCGAGGTCACCATCGCTCGCATCACCAGCCGAGACCCCTCCCCACCGCCAATCGAGTACGTCCGGGTGAGCGGCGGCATCTGGGTCGACATGCTCATCCACGACTTCGACATGGCCAACTTCATCGTCGGGTCACCGGTCGTTCAAGTTTGGGCCCAGGGTGGCGCCTTGTTCGATGCGGGCATCCGCGAGGCCGGCGACTTCGACACCGCAGTGGCCGTCCTCACCCATGAGAGCGGCGCCATCACGACCATCGATGCCAGCCGCATGGCCGTCTACGGATACGACCAGCGAGTCGAGGCCCTCGGGACCAAGGGCATGGCGCTGTCAGACAACAGGCGAGTGAACAACGCGCAGGTGTACCGCGAGGACTCGTCCCAACTCGCCCCCCTCCAGTACTTTTTCCTCGAGCGCTACGCCGATTCGTACCGCATTGAATGGCAGGCATTTGCGGACTATGTCCTGAGTGGCGGACCCTCTCCGGTTTCGGGCGCCGAGGGCAGGGCCCCGATCGTGACGGCGATGGCGGCGGCGCTCTCAGCGAAGGAGGCACGACCGGTCCGACTCGAGGAGATCGGCTGACCGTGGCACCCAACCGCCCGACGATCAAGGACGTTGCGGCCCTCGCGGGGGTATCGAAGTCGCTCGTATCATTGGCGATGCGCGGTTCGGATCGCGTCTCAGCGGAGAGCCGGGCTGCGATTATCGAGGCGGCCACCCAGCTCGGCTACCGCCCCAATGCCGCTGCCCGAAGCCTGGCAGACCGGCGTAGTCACACTCTCGGGGTGGTCGTGCTCGACCTCCTCAATCCGATCTATGCCGAGATCATCGACGGGGTACAAGGCGAGGTCAGGCAGCACGGTTATCACACCATGCTCGTCACCGGGAATGACAATCCAGTCATTGAGCAGGGTGAGGTCGAAAAGCTGCTCGAGTTTCAGGTCGAAGGCCTCGTCCTCATCGGGCACCGCATGCCTGCTGGTTCCCTCGACGCCATCGCTGGCGATTGCCCAGCCGTGGTGATCAGCCGAGCGGAACGCGGCATCGCCGGGCTCGACTCCATCAGCAATGACGACGTGTTCGGGGCGCGGATTGCAGTCGACCACCTCGTCTCGCTCGGCCATCAGTCGATCGCCCACGTCACCGGAGGAATTAACGAGGTGGCAATGCTCCGAACGTTGGGCTACGAGCAGTCGATGGCCAATCATAGGCTTGCGGACCAGACTGCCTGCTACGACGGAGCCTTCACCGACGAGGGTGGCTACCGAGGAGCAGCAGCCGCTCTCGATTCCGGCCGAGGACACACCGCCCTCTTCGTCGCGAATGACATCGCCGCCGTTGGTGCCCTCGCCGCGGTCGCCGATCGGGGGCTTGACGTGCCCGCCGATATCTCGATTGTCGGCTACGACGGTATGGCGCTCGCTGGCCTGCGCTCCCTGAGCATCACGACGATCGCACAACCTCTCGCCCGGATCGGCACCGAGGGCGCGAGCCTGCTCTTCCTACGGATCGGCGATCCAACGCGGCCACCAGCGCACATCGGGGTCGAGCCGCGGCTCATAATCCGAAACTCCAGCGGACCTTGCCGACCTTGATGCGGTGGCACGTCAATCCGTCGCCCCGCAGGGGGTGACCGCTCCGGAACATCCCTGCGAACCCCTGCTAGCGGATCGCCCTGCGCGCTGTGGTCCTGCGCACGATGAGGCGTGGCTCGAACTCCAATGAGACCCGCGTATCCCGCTCACCGTCGATGCGCTCGAGGAGCAGCCGGATCGACGCACGGCCGAAATCTCGAAGGGGTTGCTCGATGGACGTGAGCGAGATCATCTGGAGATCGGAGATGACGGAGTTGTCGTAGCCGAGGACCGATACGTCCTCCGGCACCCGTACGCCAGATGCCTCAAGCACCCCCATCGCACCGACTGCAACGAGGTCGTTCGAAGCGAAGATGGCGGTCTCGTCAGCACGGCATCTGATGATTTCACGAGCCGCCGATCGACCTGCCTCCTCGGTGAAATCCCCTTCGATGACACGTGCGCTCCCGGCAAGGCCGAGTTCGGACATCGCCCGCAGGAATGCTCGTTTTCGGTGCACGGCGGAGCGTGAGAAACCCCCGGAGAGATGGACGATTCGTTCGTGCCCAAGGTCGACGAGATGGCGCACGCCAAGGCGCGCACCGACGAGTTCGTCGTTTGTTACAAAGTCCGCACCGTCGAGATTCATGTCGCGCGCGATGCTAACCGCGGGGTACCCAGCGATGATCCTGTTGAGCTCAGACGCCTTCATGAGCGGGCTGATGAGGATGAGCCCAGCGACCCGGTGACCAAGGAGGGTGCCGAGGAGGGTTCGCTCTTGCGCAACCGAGCGAAGGCCAGGTCCGACGAGGACGTCGTACCCGGCGTCCTGAGCCGCGTCGGACAGTTCTACGTACATTGAGACGAAGAATGGGTTCGTGATGTCGTTGAGGAGGACCCCGATCGTGCGCACCTTCTTGCTCGCGAGTGATCGGGCGAGCATGTTCGGTCGATATCCAAGCTCCTCGGCAGCGAGCAGAACTCGTGCCCGACTCTGGTCGCTCACATTCGTCGCATCACGGAAGACCAACGACACGAGAGCCCTCGAAACACCGGCACGCAAGGCCACGTCGCTCTGCGTCACCGGCACGGCCACAGCGTAACGGTTTGATAACACATTGAGCGTCATGGCCTTCTCCCCCATCGCTGATCGACACGATCGTCTCATTAGCGCGCGCTAATGCTTCGCGTGGGTCGATGCGTCGATCGGCGAGGCCAAGCCGGGAGGAAGTACATGAAACTAGCAAAGGTCGCACTTGCGGCATGCGCAGCCTCAGCCATGGTGCTGAGTGGCTGCTCAAGTTCGGGAACCACCGCAGAATCCTCTGCTGCACCTGCCTCCGCTGCCCCCGCCTCCGCGGAGCCGGCGGCAGGTGGCGATGCTCCCATGGCCGAAAACGCCGACATGAAGCTGTGCATGTACACCCATGGTGATGGCGGCGGCTTCTGGTCAGTGGCAAAGAAGGGCGCGGAGAAGGCTGCAGCAGATCTCGGCATCACCCTGGACTACCAGGAGTCGAACAACGATCCCGAGGCACAGGCCCAGATGATCGAGGCCGGCGTGTCAGCCGGTTGCATGGGTATCGCGGTCTCGGCCCCGAACCCGGATGCCATCAAGGATGCGCTTGCCAAGGCAGAAGAGGCCGGTATCCCCATCATCACGATGAACTCGGGCTCCAAGGTCTTCACCGAGCTCGGCGCCTTCACGCACGTCGGCCAGGATGAGTTCGTCGCAGGTCAGGGTGCCGGGCTGAAGTTCAAGGAACTCGGCGCAACCAAGGTCCTCTGCCCTGTTCATGAGCAGTCGAACATCGGCCTCCAGGAGCGTTGCGATGGACTGAAGGACACCTTTGGCAATGTCGAGAACCTTCAGGTCTCCGGTCTCGCCGATCTGGCCAAGACTCAGGCTGAGATCCAGGCAAAGCTCGAGGCAGATCCCAGCATTGACGGGATCTTTGCTCTCAATGCAGACATCGCAACCGGCTCGGCGCTGCCTGCAGCCGAGGGTGCAGGCCGCACTATCCCGATCGGTACCGTTGACCTCTCCGGTGACGCCGTTCAGGCGGTGAAGGATGGCAAGCTCGCCTTCGCCATCGATCAGCAGCAGTTCGCTCAGGGCTACCTGCCCTTGGTGCTCCTGTACCTGAACTCCCTCAACGGGCATGTTCTCGGTGGCGGGCTGCCCATCGCGACCGGCCCCGGCTTCGTCACGGCGGAGAATGCTGATCTCGTCCAGAAGTTGGCCGCAGCAGGAACTCGCTAGTCACGAACGTGTGGGGCGGGGGTCTATCCCCCGCCCCATACGATTCCCACTTATCTGCACTTGAAGGCACGAGCTTCCGCCTCGTTCGAGGTCACGGTCACCCGGAAGGAACGACATGTCCAACAGCCTGCTTGTCACTGACGAGCGCATGGCCAGCATCAGCACGGTCACGCGCATTCTGCGCCGGCCAGAGATCGGCGCACTCCTCGGAGCCATCGTCATCTTTCTGATGTTCACGGCCGTGGACACAACCGGCATCTTCGCGAGCCTGACCGGGCTGGCTCGCTGGTCCGATGTCGCCGCAACCGTGGGGATCGTCGCCGTTCCGGTGGCACTCCTCATGATCGCCGGAGAGTTCGATCTCTCCGCCGGAGTCATGGTCGGATCGAGCGGGCTCTTCGCCGGCCTGCTCATCAGCAACTGGAATTGGAACATGTGGCCGGCGATTGCCGCCACCCTCGTCTTCGCCGCCGCCATCGGATTCATCAACGGCTGGCTTGTCATGGTCACCGGGTTGCCCTCCTTCATCGTGACCCTCGCCATGTTCTTCTCCCTTCGCGGCATCAACCTCGGGCTCACAAAGGTGATCACCGACACGGTTCGCGTCGCGGACATCGATGAAGCTCCCGGCTACGACCTTGCGAGGTCGGTGTTCGCGTCCGAGATCATCGAGCCCTACGACTACAAGGTCGCCGTCATCTGGTGGATTGCCGTCACGGCCCTCGCCACCTGGGTGCTCACCCGAACCCAGTTCGGCAACTGGATCTACGCGGTCAGCGGCGACAAGGTCGCCGCCCGCAACACCGGAGTCCCGGTTCGTCGCACGAAGATCACCCTGTTCATGTGCACCTCGATGTCGGCTGCCCTCGTCGGCGTCATTACCCTCACCCGGCTCCGATCGATGCAGGCCGGACAGGGCGTCGGCGAGGAGTTCACCTTCATCATCGCTGCGGTCGTCGGCGGATGCCTCCTCACCGGTGGGTACGGTTCCGCCATCGGAGCCTCGATCGGAGCCGCGATCATCGGCATGGCCTTCATCGGAATCGCCTACGCAGGGTGGAACACCGACTGGACTTGGCTCTTCCTCGGCCTCATTCTCTTTCTTGCCGTCCTCGTCAACACGTTCATCGGCCGTCGCGCGTCAGGAGCGAGAAAATGACAACCCAGGGGAACGAATCCGGCACCACCACGGCACTCGAACTCAAGCATGTTTCCAAGTTCTTCGGCAGCGTCATTGCCCTGCAGGACATCTCGCTCAGCGTGGAGCCCGGCATGGTGACGTGCGTACTCGGCGACAACGGGGCAGGGAAGTCCACCCTCATCAAGATCCTCAGCGGCGTGTACAGCCCGAGCGAAGGCGAAGTCCTGCTCAACGGGGAGGCCGTTACCTTCACCTCACCTCGAGAGGCCCTCGACAGTGGCATCGCGACCGTCTACCAGGATCTCGCCACCATTCCACTCATGTCGGTGTGGCGGAACTTCTTCCTCGGAAATGAGCCGCTCAAGGGCATTCCCCCCTTCCGCTACCTGGACCGGACCTACGCCAAGGAGGTCTGCCGAACCGAACTGCTCGACATGGGCATCGATATCCGCGACCCGGAGCAGCCCGTCGGCACCCTCTCCGGCGGCGAGCGACAGGCGGTTGCCATTGCCAGGGCAGTGCACTTCGGCGCGAACGTCCTCATTCTTGATGAGCCGACGAGCGCGCTGGGAGTAAAGGCGTCAGGCGTCGTGCTGAAGTACGTCCTGCAAGCGCGCGATCGAGGCGTCGCAGTCGTCTTCATCACCCACAACCCGCATCATGCGTTCCTTGTCGGTGACCGCTTCTACCTGCTGAACCGCGGCCAGATGATGGAGACTTTCGAACGCGGTGCGGTCACGCGGGAGCAGTTGGTGCAGGCGATGGCAGGCGGGGCCGAGCTCGAGGTCCTCGAGCACGAACTCGAGTCGATCACCCGTCAATAACACTCGGGTCGACGTCAAGGACGGTGCACGACCAGACGCCCGATGGCGCCGCAACCCACACGGCATCGGATTTCCGTGCCCCGACGAGGGCGGTCGCGAGCGGTGACGTCTGGGAGATCCGCTCACCGTCGAGGAATGCCTCTGCCGGGTGAACGATGCGCACCCAATCGTGGGATCCATCGGCCATCGACACCTTGACCCTCATGCCGACCTCGATTCGGCCGTCGAATGCCAGGTCGTCATCAGTCATGATCTCGGCCTCGGCGAGCAATGCCTCGAGGTCATTCGCCTCGACGAGGAGCCTTTCGAACTCGGCGACATCGCGCTCATCGCGCTCCTTGTCGACGAGCAAGGGTCGCAGTTCGGGCAGTCGTTGCTCCCTGATGTCGACAATGCGTTCAGCGATCCCAGAGTAGCCACCCGGGGTCAGCCGGAGGGCTTGGGATGCGTTGCGGTTACGACCTCTCGACGTCGTTGCCTTGGTGCTCATTGGGACGATTCCCTTCTCGTGGATCGGCGGGTGAGGGTGGACAGGGCTGCGGCCGAGCGACGGCGCACCTGATGCAAGGTGCGCTCGGCCCAGGCGAATTCCGAGGCGAGGATCAACAGCCCGAGGATGATGAGCGGTATTCCCGGCCCCGGAAGCACGAGGAGCACCACGCCGGTGAGGAGCGTCGCCCCGCCCACGACCGCAACCGCGATCCAGCGGATCGGATGCGGCAGGCGCCGCCACGGGTATGTGGGCACAGGCCGAGCCGACTCAGATTCGTTGGGGGCCTGCGCGTGATGGGGACTGGGCGAATTCATTCATCCTCCTTGTGTCAGGCAGCACATGCTGCTGCTGGCACAAGGTCTCTCGCCACCGACCTAGGTCGGCCCGGGTGCCGGACGCTTTCGCGCCGTGATGACGACAGCCCAGATATCGGGATACTCCCCTTGCTTCGACGAAGAATGCCAGACGTTGCCGCGCGGGGCAAGTCGTAGGCCCTCAGTGCTGCTCTGGACCCGAATCAGCACGGCTCGACGGCGGCGCCGGGTCCGCGGAGAACAGGTCGATGAGCTCGCCCACCGAATGGTCCGACTCCGCTCGGTGACGAAATGGCCGGTCCCGGTTGATGGTGTAGGCGTTGCGCCGCCCGACTCGCTCCTTGACGACATACCCGGCGTGCTCGAGGTCAGTGACGATCATCTGGACCGCCCGCTCGGTGATCCCGGCCGCGACCGCGAGATCCCGGATGCGCATGTCGGGCTCGCGCGCGATGAGAAGGAGCACCCGCCCATGGTTGGTGAGGAGGGTCCATGCACGCGCACTCTCAGCCCCCACCGTCGTCATGCCCCCATCGTGTCGTACGGAGGCCCCGGTGCGCAGCAGGGCTGGAGTAGGACTCGCTTTATTAGCGAATCTTTTTTCCGGTATTTTTTTTCGTATGTTTTCCGCCTCGCCCGCGATCCTCGGCAGCCTCCTCACCATTCCCGTACTGGCCTTCCTCCTCGGAATCCTCGCGGCAGCACTCCGCACCGACCTTCGCCTCCCCGGTGCGGCCTATCAGGCCATCTCGGTCTACCTGCTCCTCGCGATCGGCGTCAAAGGCGGTGTCTCCCTCAGCGAGTCAAGCCCGCAGGAGGTCATCGCGCCCCTCGGAGCCGCGTTCACCCTCGGAATCCTCATCCCCGTCGCCGCGTTCTGGATCCTGCGGGGCATCACGCGTCTGGGCCCCGTCGACCGCGGGGCCTTAGCCGCGCACTACGGGTCGACCTCACTCGTCACCTTCACCGCCTGCCTCGTCTTCCTGGACTCCGCCGGCATCGCCTACGAGGGGTTCATGGCGACGATCCTCACCGTGCTCGAGGTGCCGGGGATCATCGCGGGAGTCTTCCTTGCCAGCCGAACGGGCGGCCAGCGCGCGTCCTGGCGCCCGGCCCTAGCGGAGGTGCTCACGAGCAAGTCGATCCTCCTGCTGGCCGGCGGCCTCGCCATCGGCCTCCTCGCCGGCCCGGCCGGATACGTCAGCGTCCAACCCTTCTTCGGTGCGCTCTTCACGGGCGTGCTCACCTTGTTCCTCCTCCACCTCGGAGCTATGACCGGCAAGCACCTTCGCGATGTCCGATCCGCCGGGCCGGGCCTCATCGCGTTCGCCATCGGATTCCCGGTGATTACCGGTGCTGCAGGTGTCGCGGCCGGGACCCTGACGGGGCTATCGCCGGGCGGCTCAACAGTCATGGGCGTCCTGTGCGCGAGCGCCTCCTACATCGCCGCACCCGCCGCTGTGCGCATCGCACTTCCGGACGCGAACCTCGGGCTCTGCCTCACATCCAGCCTCTGCATCACCTTTCCCTTCAACCTCATCCTCGGGATCCCCCTCTACCTGGCCATGGCCTCCGCGCTCGCCACGATCACATGATCAGCGACGTGCTCACCAAGCGCGTATCCTCAGGCGGGCACGCCTTACCCCAGACAAAGGAGCCGCAATGCCAGCCGAAACCCGGTCTCTCCAGGACACGGTCGTCGCCATCACCGGCGCGACCGCCGGCATCGGGGCGGCGACTGCTCGCCTTCTCGTCGAGGCAGGTGCCAAGGTGGCCCTCGGCGGCAGGCGCGAGGAGCGACTGACCGCGCTGGTTGACGAACTCGGTGCCGATCATGCCGTCGCTGTCGTATGCGACGTCTCGCTCCCCGCTGACAACGCACGCCTTATCGCCGCGGCCGTCGACCGCTGGGGCCGAATCGACTCGGTGGTCCCGAACGCGGGCATCGGCATCTACGGCGGCATCATGGACACCACCGACGAGCGACTCGCCGAGATGATGGAGACGAACTTCGCCGGCACCGTCTGGACTGTCCGCGCCGCCATCCCCGAGATGCTCCGCACAACCGGCGGCGGCGACATCGTCATCGTCTCGAGCGCAGCAGGCCTTCGCGGTGGAGCCGATGAGGCTGTGTACGCGGGCACGAAGTTCGCGCAGGTCGGGCTCGCCGGGGCGATGGATCGCGAGCTCCGATCACAGGGCATCCGGGTCACCGCCATCTGCCCCGCAGGCGTCGAGACTGAATTCGCGATTGGCGACGGCAGAACTGCCGGCGACCCGTCGCTCGCCGAGTACATGCGACCGGAGGATGTCGCGTTCGCGATCGTCACGGTTCTCGCCCAGCCACGCCGGGTTCGCACAACACTGTGGTCGCTGTGGTCCATGGGCCAGCAGGGCTGAGGACGCGATCATGACTGCGACCACGACTCAGCACCCGGACCCGTCCGGGCTCACGCACCGACCCCTCGGCTCGACAACGGGGATTACCGTCACCGACCTCGGCTTGGGCCTTTGGGCCGTCGCCGGCAGCGAGTGGGGCCCGGGCGACGATGCCGCCTCGCTCGACGCCATCGAGGTTGCGCTCGAGGCCGGCGTCACCTTCTTCGACACCGCTGACATCTATGGTGACGGCCACTCCGAGGAACTCCTCGGTCAGGCCATGGCCGGGCGTCGCGACCGCTTCATCGTCGCGAGCAAGATCGGCTGGAATGGCTTCGACCAGGAGTCGAACCATTCGCGGTACGACACCGCCGAATCGATCGTCCACGGCGTCGAGACTTCCCTTCAGCGGCTCAACACCGATCACCTCGACGTCATCCAGTGCCATATCAACTACACCGAGCCCAATACGGATGCCTTCATCGAGGGCTTCCGCCAGCTCAAGGCGCAGGGCAAGGTTCGGGCGTGGGGCGTGAGCACCGGCGACATCGATCACCTCCGCTACTTCAACGCCGGTGGCGACTGCGACGTCCTGCAGATCGACTACTCCATCCTCAACCGCATACCCGAGCAGGAGATCCTCCCCTACTGCGAGGCGAACGGGATCGGCGTGATTGTCAGGGGCCCACTCGCCATGGGGCTCCTCGCAGACAAGTTCACCCCCGAAAGCAGCTTCCCCGCTGGCGATTTCCGGGTCGCGTGGATGGAGGACCCGGAGCAAAACGAGCAGTACCGAAGCGACCTAGCCGTCGTCGACGGCCTACGGCCACTCCTACCCGAAGGCCAGTCCATGGCCGAGTTCGCGCTCCGCTTCGTGCGCAGCCATCCGGCCGTGAGCACCGTGATTCCCGGAGCACGTGACGGACGCCAGTCCGCCGCCAACGCCCGGGCAGGCACAGCCCCATTGCTCACGAACACAGAACTCGCCGGGGTCGATGCGCTCGTCCCAAATGGCGGCGGTCGAATGATCTGGCCGGCATGAGACGAATCCTCGTAGCGATCGCCCTCGGGTCGGCGATGCTCGTCGCCGGATGCAGCGGCACACAGGGCGACTCCATGCCGTTCGACTTCAGCTACGAAACCGACTCCGGAACGAACTCTTCCGCGAAGATCGGTTCGGACCCGGTCATCACCTACGGCAACATCAGTTTCTCCGGGACGGGAACCCTGGCGACGGCACCCGTTGACGTCGCCCTGCAGGCGAACGTGCTCTTCACCGACGGCACCGGACCCTCAGGGGGCTACCTCACCGTGACCGATGCCGCCGGCGACGAGCTCCTCCTCCAGTTGGTCTCCCAGGCCACTGCCAAGGGCTCCGGCGCCGTGGTCGAGGGCGACTTCACCGTCGTCACCGGAACCGGTCATTGGGCCGGAGTGACGGGCAAGGGCAACGGGGTCGGCGAACGTGGCGAGGCCCTCGGCGCTCCGGTCACCTGGCACGTCGACCTCACGCTGGAGTGACGATGCCGCGGGCGGGCTTCGTGGTCGCGATGGTCGCTGCCACGTTACTGGTCGGCTCCTGCTCGGCAAGGGATCCCGGTGGTGCTGTACCTCCCTCGGGTATAAGTGCGTCACCCGCTCATCCGATGACTCCCCCCGCACCGCCGGCCCCGGCTGCGCAGCTGCCCTCCCCCGCTCCGCTTACAGCAGCCGAGCTCTACTCGGCCACCCGCGACGAACTTCTCGCGATTCAAGCGCGCGAGGGCAGCGGACGGGCCCTCGGCGCACTCGGCCGACTCGCGCAAAGCGAGCAGGGAGTGAGCGGGGTGTGCCATGCCATCTCGCATGAACTCGGCCATGCTGCCCTAGAGCAGGCCGGCGGCCGGGTGGGCGACGCCCTGACCGACCGCGATGACGTCTGCGGGGGCGGGTTCACCCACGGGGTCATCGAGCAGGCCCTCGCCGAGTCGGCTGATCCCGAGGCCGCCATGCTCACCGTCTGCGCCCCGCGGCAGGACGGATCCTGCTGGCATGGCGTAGGCCACGGGCTCATGTTCGCCTCCGGCACGGACAGGAGAAAGGCTCTCACCGGCTGCGCGAAGGCCCCGAGCACGCTCCTGTCAAACCGGTGTGGCGAGGGGGTCTTCATGCAGTTGTTCAGCGCCGATCTCTCGGCGGGTCATGCCGCCGCTCAGCATGACGATTCAGGACACGGCGATGGACCGGCGATGGACGCACCGATCGCACGCAACCCGGCGGCCGCGCGCGACGCATGCCAGAGCACCACCGCCCCCCACGATGCCCAGTGCTGGTTCTACTCCCCCCTTGTTTGGCTGACAGTTCATCCGGACGACTTCGACGGAACACTGGCCTGGTGCCGGGGCGCCGGGACCGAATTCGGCCAAACCCAATGCGCACGGGGGCTCGGCAGCCGGACGGTCAAGTTCCACCCGGACGACCTGAGCATCGGAGCCCGAACCTGTGGCAGGGCCGGCGACCTCCTCGACCCCTGCGTCAGTGGAATGGGCAGCTACTGGTCGGTGCACTGGGAGGGCGCCGTGCCCGCCAGCGACCTCTGCACCCACCTGCCCCCGGGCCGTGCGCGCAAGCGATGCCCCGTCGTCACCGGCTGACGGCTCGTTCCAACCCCGCCAGAAACACGCCCGCCAGGCTCGCGGTCGCATCGGTGCTGCGCGCTGGCTCACTTCGTCATAGCATCGAGAAATGGTTCCTCTCGCATCGCCGAACACCGTGACCACCCCGGTGCTTCTCCCTTCCCGAGCGATATCCCCTGCCATCACTTTCGCCGTGCTCACAGCGGCAGTCATGGCACTCGTGTTCGCATCGCCCTCCGCTGCAGCCGAGTCCGACCCCTCGATCCCCGCGGCCATCGCCGAGACCTACGACGGCAGGGACCTTCGCATCCGCAAGGACATCGGCGCGACCTCGGCATACACCCGGCACGCCATCACCTATGAGAGCGGCGACCTGACGATCAGCGGGATCATGAACAAGCCGCGGGGCAAGGGGCCGTTCCCCGTCGTCGTCCTCGCCCACGGCTACATCGATCCAGCGGTGTACGTCACCGGGCAGGGCTTCCGCCGGGAGCAGGACTGGCTCGCACGCAACGGCTACGTCGCCCTGCACGTCGACTACCGCAACCACGCCGGCTCCGACGATGACCCCAGCAGCGACGTCTCCCTGCGCCTGGGCTACGCCGCTGACGTCATCAACGCCGGGCTCGCGGTGCGCGGCTCCGCCCTCCCCTTCATCGACTCGGGAAGGGTGGCACTCCTCGGACGCTCGATGGGGGGCGGCGTCGCCTTCCAGTCCATGGTCATCAGGCCGGGGGTCTACGACGCCGTCATCACCTACGCCTCCACCAGCACCGACATCGTCGACAACTTCAACCGATGGCAGCGATTCGACGGGAACCTCGGGCGCCGCATCATCGCGCGATACGGAAGCCCGGAGGCCAATCCGGCTTTCTGGCGGACGATGTCCTCGCGCAACTACCTCGCCCGCGCCACCGAGCCGGTGCTGATGCTCCATGGGACGAACGATGAGAGCTGCGACATCGAGTGGGCCCGGGCGACCGAGCGCGCATTGATGCAGGCAGGCAAGGACGTCACCCTCGTCGAGTACCGCGGTGCCGGCCACTACCTCTACGGGCCCTGGACCGACTCCATCCGGCAAGTGAAGCGATTCCTGGCCAAGCACGTGTGATCGAAGTCGACCTGCCGTCGGCCCCGTCGCCGACGACCCGGTGCTTGCCGAACGTCAGGAGATCTCCTTGACGAACACGTGGATGAGCTCAAGCTCCTCGCGCTCGGGAACCTCGGTGAGCTTGTCGGCGACGGTTGCCCGGAACTGGTCGAAGAGGGCCGCGTGGCCGACCTCGGCCGCCTCCGTGGCAGAGGCGAAGACGCCGATGCCGCGGATCACCTGGCGCTTGCGATCCGCCGTCACGAGGATGAGGTCCTCATTCGGGTTCATGATGCCGAACTCGTCGGCGAACGCGATGTAGTCGTCGAGAACCTCGTCGAAGTGCTCGGGCTTGGTTCGCATGCTGTATTCGATCACTGCGGGCACGGTGTGCTCCTTCTCTGTCGGGATGTCTCAGGACGAGTCTGCCCTACTCGCGGCTCCCATGCCGATAGGTCACGATGCCCTCCGGCGCGCGTCAGGCCTTGGGCGATGTCCGTCGGAGCCACCACAGGCCGATAATCGGGAGCGCCAGCGGGATGAAGAGGTAGCCGCTGCCGTACGTCGACCACACAGTCGCCCTCGGGAATGCGTCGGGGAACAGCAAGCTCGCCGTCCCGACGACAAGGACTCCCGACAGCTCGAAGACCAATGCCGCAGTCGCCACCCGCCGACTCGTGCGATCGGCCCGGGACAGGGCAACCGTCGCGATGATGTAGACGACCGCCGCGAGTGCCGACAGCAGGTAGGCAACCGGAGCCTCGTCGAATCGGGTGAACAGCTGGACGGCCGACCGGGCTGTCGCCGCGATCGCGAATATCGCATACACGACAACGAGCAGGCGGGCACCGCCCGTGGATCGCTCAGCCACCGCCGGACCACACCTGCTGGATTCGCGCGACGAGCACCGGCATGACGAGCCCGACGACGACGATGATCGCCGAGCCGATCCGGGTCCTATCGCCCCGGGTCCACCACCAGGAGCCGATCGGGATGACCGGGCTCAGGACGAGGTACCCGACGAACTCCGCACGCGCGAAATCCTGGTCAGAGCCGATCATCTGGACGATGCCGCCGATCGCGAGGACGATGAACAGCGCAGCGATCACGAGCTGGCTGGAATGCAGGGCCCGGCTCATCGGCCGGTTGAGCACCAGGTGAACGAGGGCCCAGGCCGCCATCGCCAGGCTCACGACCATGGTGATGGTGGCGAACAGACCCGTCATGCCCTCATCCTTCCAGACTCGCCGTCACTCCAACCGATGGCCCTGCGACGCGAATCGGGTCAGGCTTGGGCCTCGACGAGTCGGGCAGCGGCCATGTCACGGAGCAGTTTCGAGTCCAACTTCCAGTCGCCCAGCACGTGGTCGACGCCTCCAGTGGCGTCGCAATAACCGGAAGGGCCTGATCGAGTTCGCGTGAATCCCCTACGTCACCTCAGAATCATCCGCGAGCAGCATCTGCGGAACGACGACAAATCGATAGGAGAGTGCCGGGCCCGGCTCCCGGACAAGAATCCAGATGAGGTCAAAGCGCTCCTCAGGCCATTCGCCCGGTACGTCGTTCCCGTTGACCACCGGGAAATGGCCCACGAGCTTCGCCATAGATCCGTGGTGCCAGACGATGAGAGTTGCCTCATGGCTCCCGAGCACCTCCTGGGTGAGCTCGGCCTCCTCGCCGCGCGTATGTCGG
The DNA here is from genome assembly GCA_009699015.1 of Actinomycetota bacterium. Taxonomy (GTDB): domain Bacteria; phylum Actinomycetota; class Actinomycetes; order S36-B12; family S36-B12; genus WLND01. The sequence continues at coordinate 28,285 of WLOY01000016.1, forward strand.
TCGTCAACGTGAAGACTGAGTCGACGGGCCGTGGGCGAGGCAGTGTCCATCTCACGCTTGCTCTTCACCTCGGATGTCGGCCGGGTCGCAAATATTCGCTCGGGGGTCGTGACGTGCGGATGAGCTCGGGACGGGGCATGGGCAAAGAGGCCTGCAAGGGCCCCAGCCCGCGTCCAGCCCCGAACAGATAGCGAGTGCTCATCGACCTCACCCAGGGTATTGACCCCGTGCGGAGGGCCGCCATCACCCGGCTTTTCACCATGGCGCACGAACATGATGATCTCCGGCGACTCGTCAGGGCTCGTCATGTCTGGCTCCTCGAGTATTCCCGACGAAGGCCCGCCGGGGCTTGCTCACATCAGCTGTCACCTCTGCGCGCAGAACCTACTATGCCCATTGACACGTACTCTGCCAATTGGCGTCACGAGGCCCGCAGCAGCATTGAATCGCCTGTGAGCGATCCATCGCGCATCACGACAAGTGAAGCGTATCCCTCATGTCCGTTGACCCAGGAAATTCCTTTCGGACCCATCGCGAAGCCGATCGTCGAGAACGCATCCGCTAGGGCGATGTCTGGACCAGTGACCGTCCACGAGAGGTGCTCCGAGCTGCCGTGATCCCCAGAGCGCCAGATGTGCTCGCCGCGCTGCGTGACACCCGCGGTCGCAACAGCGCCGTCATGGACCTCGAGCAAGGCTGCAATCGCCCGCGGCCGAAGGGGATCAGCGACGGCCACTCGCCATGGCCGTCGCTGATTCGGCGCGCCCGAGCAGGTCGTGTCGCCACCCACCGAGAGCAGAAAATCATGAACCCCCTCGTTCCGGATCGCCTCCGCCGCCTTGCGGATCGCATAGCCCTTGACGTATCCAGCGGTGTCGATCCTGCCCGTGCGCGGATCCGTGGCTCTGAAGACGCCACCTGACTCCTCCTCCAATGAACGGCAGGCCCGCATCACTTGGTCGATCTCCTGCTGCGCCTCCGCAGCGATCACTTCGCGGCGCAATGACCGGCTGATCTCACTGCCGGGATCAAAGTGGCTGAACCTGCGCTCGTCTGCTTCGAGGGAATCGCGGCAGCGCTGAATCGCAACCCTCGCTCGTTGACGGTCAACCGACACGGCAATGCTGATGCTCGCAAAGGTTCCCATGACGGGGAATGAGCATCGGTGGCAACTGCTCATGTCACATCGAGTCGAGAAGTTGCTGGAGGGAACTTCGGTAGCCATCACTTGTGAACGTCGCCCCGGAGACATTGTCGAATTCCACGCCATCGGCCGAGGCGCGCGCGTTCAGCTTCGGAATCGCTGTAGCGTTAATCGCCACTGACTTGGACTCCGAGTCTGGCCATACGACTGCGTGGACCTCGCAGATCTCACCATTGGCGAAGGTGCCGCTCACCTGCACCGGACCCCATCGCGTCTCGACCGCAGGGCCGCTGACCACCGGCGCGGACTCGCAGGGTGACGAATCAGGATTCGCTTCTGGGCTCGGCAGCGGCTTCGGAGCCGCCGTTGTCGGCACCGGCTTCGGGGCCGTGGCAACCTCTGAAGCGGTTGGCGCGGAAGTGGCCGCGCTCATGGTCGATGCGGAGGCGGATTCAATCACTGCTGTCGGCGCGGTAGCCATGGGCTCGGGCGAGGTGACGCTGCCGCTCGCCGTCACCGGTACCGACACCGGCTCAGTCATTTGCTCTGGCGTCGGTGCTTGCGCCACCGGTGGCGTCCGAACTTGAAAGAATCGGTCGACGCCGATGACGCCGGCAAGTGCCACGCCACCGAGCACTATCGCCGGCGCAATTCGCTTGATCAGCCCGCTCGTCATCAGACGTCGAATCGCTCGAAATGGACTTGCGATCGCTTCATGCCCGCCGCGCGCAATCCCCTTGCCACCGCGAATTCCAAGGAAGCCGGACCGCATATGAACGCGTGCCGGTTCGCCGCGTCAGGAATCCACGCCTTGAGGTTCACGGCACCGAATGGATCCCTTGGCGCTAACTGGGCTCGAGGGCCGCAGAGCACGTGCAGGGTGCCGCCCTTTTCGTGCACGAGGGATTCGATCTCGCTGCGGTGCACGAATTCCGTCTCGTCGTGCACCCTGACGATGACAATCGGGCTCGCGTCAGCCGAGCAATCCTCGAGAATCGCTCGAATCGGCGCGATTCCAACCCCGCATCCGATGAGCACCAGCGGCATTCCATTCGCCCGGTCTGCGGTGAAGGCGCCGTATGGGCCCTCGAGCAGTACCCGGGTTCCGGGCCGGATGCGCAGGATCTCCCTGGAGTCGTCGCCGAGGGCCTTGATCGTGAACCTGAGGCCATCAGTTGTCGGGGCCGCGGACAGCGAGAACGGGTGAGCCTGCCACCACAGCCCTTTCGCCAAGGGTCGCATGAGGAAGTATTGGCCCGCAGTCGCCCGGATTCTCCGGATCCCTGGTCCGCTCAAGGTGATGGTCCCGATGTTCTCAGCATCACGAGTGACGCTGCTGACAGCGAGCCGACGACTCAGCGCCAAGGCGATGACCTTCACACGCGATGCGAGCACGATGATCACGGTCGATGAGGCGAGCGCGCACCACCACACGAGGGCAAAGGGGTCACCGACGAAATCGGACCCCAAGGTCACCTGATGCCCGAAGGCGAGGGCCACGGTGAGGTAGCCGAGGAGGTGCAGGAAATACCAGGTCTCATACGAAAGGCGATGACGGATGACGTGCCAGGACGACAGTGCGATGAGCACGAACAGGACTGCCGACGTGAGCGCCGCCACCATCCATGGCTCGTACAGCGCCAAGTCGATGAGCGCCCCGAGGAAACTCGTGTCCGCTGCGAGGGAGCGAGCCCATGTCGCGAAGAAGACGTGGAGAACGACCGCTGACACCGTGATGATGGCAATCGAGCGGTGTGCAACGAGAAGGGTGTCAAGACCGTAACGGCGTTCCAGGATCCCGGGCCTAGACGTGAGCGTGATTCCGAACAATGCCCCAAGCGCTGCGATGAGACCGGTGACCTGCCCCAGGCTGCTGACGGTGCTTGATCCACCCCGCACCAATTGGCTGAAGCCGCCATGCTGCCACCAGACGCCCAGGGTAACGAGGAGCACGACAGTGATGACCGCTACGACCTCCCAGGTCCTCAGGCGGGAAACGGAGGTCCGAGGGAGTCGGCTTGGGCGCACGTTCCCTAGCCGCGCTCCAGTGGTTCGAGACTCAAATTCCTCCTGTGGAGCAAGCACTTTCATGTGATCATTGTCCCGCTCTTGGCGGTCTGACTCCTGCTGAGATGCCGTCCGGCGACGAGAATCCAAGTGGCCTGCGAGCAGGGAGCCCCGCAGGTTCGGCCAAGTTGCTGCGGTCTCCCATGACGCCATGCACGTTCGGGTCCATGCCCACAGGCGCCGGACCTCGCAGTTGGGCCTGTGATGCTCGGCACGTTCGATTGAGGAGCCGCTCTTCACCCCAGCACTGGGGCGAATAGCGGCCAAAGGGGGACTTACGTCCGGTCCTTTGCGATGGCTTCTCCTGATACCAAAGGAGAAACCCAAAGAAGGAGGGAAGCGCCATGAGCGACGCAACAACAAGGGCCATGACCCTGCTGCTGGAGATCGAAGCCTACGAGGCGGAACTCCGCACGGAGCTGGCCCGTCCGACGAGCCGCCGAAAGACCACGGCCGATGGCGCTTGGATCACGGCTGGAGGATTCAACGATGCGGGCGGCATCTCCATGGGTCGCATCATCGACACGCGGGGCGCGATCGACCTGCTGGCACAGGCGATTGGCCGCCTCGAGAGCCTCGACGGCCTCGCCGCATCCGACCCCGATCAAGGACGCGACTCGTCCGCCCGTAACGCCGTCATCAGCAAGGACCTGCTCTTCAATGCGCACCTGTGCCGCAAGGCCGAGACCCTCGTCGCCGACCAGTACTACGCATTCAAGGGTGACGACGTCCCTTAGATCAGTGTCCCCGCCGCAACCAGCATCGCATCGATCCGTCCCGCAGCGCGAATAGTTTGCGGAGGAACGAACCACACTTCGGCCTGTTCATCGACGACCCGCAGGGCTGTCACGAGATCCGCCTATCGACCGGTTCCCGGGGCATGGGGGTCGGGCTCGAACTGACGACGGCAATGTTGTCTGCCGTTTCGTCAGAGTGCCAGTGAACTCGTCGCCCAATCGCCAAAGCGCATCCTCCGAGGCATCCGGATCCACCGCGAACCTGTCGAGGTACACGAGGCTTCATGAGACGCGGGTTGCCTCTGGGGCTGCGGTTTTCGAATGAATACCTCAGACGGTGACCACCTCATCACCACAATCGTCGCGCTCTTCGCCGTCATGGGGATCCTTGCCCTTCCCCCGGTGTTCCTCGCCGCAACAACCGGCCGAGCGCCGGCCGCCAGGCGAAAGGTTGCCTTCCAGACCACGCTCGCCGTACCAAAGACTGCCCGTCCGGGCGCGATTGCCAGGGTCATCACTCTCGGCCAGACTCACACGTGGCAGAGCAGCGTGGGAAACATGATCGTGATCGTCACCGGGATCGCACTGGCGTTCATGCTCGGGCGCCTGCAGGATCGAGAAGGCACTGGGCGAGAGCGGGCTGAGCATCGTGAGTCGAATCTTCGGACTGCTCCTGCTGTCGATCGCGATCACGTCGATCATGGAGTCGCTCCTTCAGTACTTCCCCGGATGGGCAGGTACGTTGCGGCGACTGCAGCATCGGGCTGGCGAGGCCACCAGCGCAGCACTTCCGCTTGAGATTCCTCGCGGGAATTTCCCTCGCACAGCAGCCTCCACGGATCGCCACGAGATTTGGTCAGACGGAATTTCAGCGGGTCCGCAACAATTTTCGGTCGGGATGAACTGTCAAGACCCATGGACATAGGTACGCGTTGAGCTCGCCGCCGCACGACTCCTCCCGCTTGTGGTCCATTTGCCCCACGTGCTCCCGTCGCTGGGCGCACACGCCCATATAATGACGTCCTCGGAGCCCGCCTTGCTGATGACAGGACATTGCAGGCACCCACCAAGTCCTATCGGAGGCTCGCATGTCTGACACCTCACCCAATCCCGATGCACAGCAGCCTGCTGCGGCGCCTGCCGGGCCATCCGGAGCGGCCCCTGCACCGCTGCCCGTGCCGGCACCTCCGGCCTACCCGGCGATGCAGGCGCCAGTCGCTTCGATGGTGTCGGCACCCCCAGCCACGCGAGGCCTGTACACGGCGGCGGCGATCATCAACTGGGTCACCCTCGCAATCGTCGTATTCGGCACGGGCGGTTTTGGGATCATCGCCGCTGCGTGGTTCATCCCGATGACCATCCTGATTCACAAGGCGGCGAAGGGGCCGTACAAGCACACCGCACTGGGGGTGTGCACCTTGCTCTTCTGCAACCTCATCTCGGGAATCCTGATGCTCGTCGACGACAGCAATAGGCCGGTCAAGCCCCTTTCGTGACCGACACCGGGGATTCACCTCGGCCGCTACTGGAAACTCCGTGGTCATTGGCGTACCCGGTGGTGCCTGAGCCAGCGAAGAGTGCCGCAGCCTTGAACTGAGGCGGGAACCCACTTAGAAGCTGGGTCCGGACTCATCCTCTAGTCACGAGATAGTGGGTGCAGGAACGTTGGCCCACCTCAGAAAAGTGCTGCTCAGCGGGTTGGGCTCGAAGAGACGATGAGTGTCCCATCACCATCTCAGGACGAGACTGGGACGCACTTCACGTCATCTGGTGCCACCTGCGGAACCGTGAAGTTGGCGAGGGCAATCAACTCCCACTTGCCTTCAGCACTGAGAAGGTACGTGAGCAGCCGTGGAGAGGACTTCGCGCGATACCCGTCACCCTCCATGACGAGATCGATGGCCACTGCGTCGTAGGACACCACGAGAGGATCGTTATTGCGTGCCACGCCAAAGTTCGCGAAGTCGTATGCCTTCGCGGGCGCCCACTTGATCGGCTCGCCATCGATGGCCGGCCATCCCTGGCCGTCGGCGAGTTGGATCTGATTGGCGACGTGGCGCACTTTCTCCTTCGACTTCCCCGTCGTGATGTCGCGCCACTGCTCGATCAGTGACGCACCGAGCTCGATGTCCTCCTGGCTCGTCATCGGAGGCTCGCCTGTGACGGTTTTCGGGTCTTGATCGCATACGGCGGAAACAGGGTTCTTGAAATTGGCGTGGCTCACCATCACCCAGTGGCCCAGACCCTCATCCCACCTCAGCACGGAGATACGCGGTGCCTTCCCGTCACCCATGACCACGCCGGAGTCAGGCGCCGCCGCGCCCGGCTCCGTGACGAAGTAGCGGACCACGCGGATGTCCTTTCGCGGCTCGGTCACGATGACATCGGACACGTTGTATTCATCGACATCGAGTGGCACATACGTGCCGGCGGTGTATCTCTCACCAGTTGCACGAATCAGGGTGAAGGCCGGATCGAGGTAAGGCTGCACGAGTGCACGGCTCGCCTCAACCTCCGCCGCAGACTCGGCGACCTCACCCGCCTGACGCCCGGTGAGTGACACCAGCCCAAACCATGCGTTCGCAAGTTCCTCACCCGTGGCATTGGGCGCGGCGAACGTGTTGAATTCGTGCGCCAGACATGCCGCTGGTCCACGGCCCGACAAGGGTTCCGTTGCGTTGACGGATCGTCGGGGGTCGGTGAGCGTGGCGAGATGAAGCGCAATCGACGCCCTTGCAGGCTCCTTCGGCGTTCCCGGGGTTCCGGCCCGCTCTCCGCGCTCCCCGTCGGGACGACGGCCAGGACGTTGCGCATGAAATGCACCTTATGCCGACGTCGGCATAACGTGCACCTCATCCGCAACTCGATGCGCTACGCCTCGTGGAAGGACCGCAAGGCCATCGCGGCGGGCCTTCGGCCCATCTACACCGCGACAACCGTCGAGGCCGCTGAGCAGGCCCTCGAGACGTTCGCCGCATCCGCGGTCGGGTCCCGCAGTCCAGCGGTCGTCGACGTCTGGCGCAGGGCCTGGAACGAGTTCATCCCCTTCTTGGACCTACCCGCGGATATCCGGCGCGTGGTCTACACCACGAACGCGATCGAGAGCATGAACTACCAGCTCCGAAAAGTCACCAAGACACGCGGCCAGTTCCCAAATGACGAAGCCGCATACAAGCTCCTCTACCTCGCGATCAGCCACATCGAAGACCGGACCAAAAACAGAGGAGGCACACCGAAAAACCCATCAATCACGCAACGAGGAAGCGGCACCCAAGGCTGGAAGAACGCCCTGAACCACTTCGCCATAATCTACCCCGGGCGCCTGCCCGAGGGCATCTAAAAAACAATCTGCCGGAAATCATTTACACAAAAGACTTGACACGCCCTCCGTGGATGATTGTTCCTCCGTATGACCACCTAACCACATCAGCGCAGGGCAACCCCGGAGATTCAGCGCCTGCCACTCCGATTCCGGTGACGGGCGGGTGAGTTCAGGGTGCAGTGTCGAGGGTGGTGCCGGCCACCACGCCCGCGACGATGTCGTTGTGCACGACGGCTATCCGCGACGCCCGCAGGTTGCTCACCCAGTCGCTGAGCGGGCACGCGAACTCGCGCATCGCCGAATCATGGACCAGGTCGAGGTCCTGTCGTCGGACCTGCCTCGTGCGGACCTGCTTGAACGCCCGGTTACGACACCAATTCCCCTAGCAGTCCTCCTGGCGAATGTTGACCGCCTGCGGTCCCTTGGGGCCGGTGATCACGTCGAATGAGACGCACTTCCCTTCCGCCAGCGTCTTGAAACCTGATCCCTGGATCGCCGAGAAGTGGGCGAAGAGGTCCCTGCCGCCGCCGTCGGGGGTGATGAAGCCGAAGCCCTTCGCGTCGTTGAACCACTTGACCAATCCCGTGGCTCCCTTCACCTGGCTGGTCTTCGCGACTGACCCCTTGCACGCGGCTTCCGTTCCCTCGCAGGTGCAGGTAACCGCGTCGCCCTCCCGGTCGCACGTCCAGGCGGCCTCGACCGGCGCGGCCGGAACCTCGGCGGGAGCCGACGGCATGGGAGCCGACGGCATAGGCGCCGACGGCGCAGGGGCCGAGGCGGACCCCGCTGATGCCGCGGCGGCCGGGTCGGCGGCCGTCGTGCTGGGGCCGCAGCCGGCGAGCAGCAGTGCCCCGGCCAGTGCCATGGAGCCGATGAGGGCTGCAGTCCTCGTGGTTGCCTGCATGGCCGGTCCTTCCGTTGTCTTCGCTCGGCCGCTGACGCGGCTGAGTGCGTCATCGTCGCAGATGCGGTCTCCCCGCGCCGCACCTCCCGGCCCTGACCGCCGGACGGTTGGGATCTGATGCAGATTGATCGGCTCGCCAACCGGTACGGGAGGCGTCCGGCGCCAAAGGGGGGACGACCAGATCATGAGTACTCTGGTGACCCGCACTTGGTTGCGCTCGCGATGGGTCAGTGTGCGCAGAATCAGTGCGGCCTCCAGTCGCTCGATGGCGGTGTAGTCGACCGTCGTCCCCGAGCCAGGAATCCTTTCGGCGTCAGCCGCTGAGAGCACCGGGCGTGCCAGAAGGAAGTCCATCAACAGCGGCGGCGCGCTGCCGCCTCGCGATCCTCCTAGATCGGCGAGACATTGCCCCCGTGGCTCCCGGGTTAGGTGGTCGCGGCAGTCGCCTGCGGGGTATCGGTCCTCCCCCGCCGTCGACATCTGCGAGGAACGCGTATCGGGTGCGGGCGACCTCGATCCACTCGGCTGTTCGTGCTCGTCGTAGTTCGGCCGGGGAAATCGGATGGTCGCTCCTGCGGGATGCCGTTCTCTCTTGCTTGGAATCGAGCCTTCGATACGTCCCGTTCCGCAGCATTTGCATGGGTGTTTAGCGTCTCAACTCACCATCAATTCCCGACCCAATCGGTGGATTCCGGCGAAGGCTCCTCGGTGAGGACCTGACGGGCATTACAGATTTCGCATTCGGCCACTGGCATAGTGCCCATCGGGATGAATGAGCAGGAAGTGAGCAACTCGTGCCTCAAGCGGATGTAGTCGTCATTGGCGCAGGCATCAGTGGGTTGGCTGTCGCTGAGGCCGTGCACCGAAGTGGTCGCACGGTCACCGTGCTCGAAGCCCGGCCCCGCATCGGCGGACGCCTTCTGTCCGATCCACTGGATCTCGGCGCATCGTGGTTCTGGGACGGTGAGCAACGAGTTCGTGCCATGACCGATCGCTTTGGCATCGCAACATTCCCTCAGCACACCGCCGGTGACGCGATGATCGACGAGCGGGACGGAGTGCACAGATATCCGGGAAACCCGATTGATGGGCCAGCGCATCGTTTTGCCCACGGGGCTGCCTCATTGACTGATGCTCTCGCGAGCCAACTGCCGGAAAGGACAGTGCTCGTGGGTCAGCCCGTCGTGGAGATCTCCGATGACCTGGGCGTAAAGACAGCAGACGGTTCATGGCAGCCCCGGCATGTGGTGATCGCGGTGCCACCTGCAGTTGCGGTGACGACCATCCGGCTGCCTCATTCCCTCCCCACGAATCTCATGGCCGTTGCCCTGCGCACTCCCGTGTGGATGGGCGACACGATCAAGGTCGTGGCGATGTACGACGAGCCCTTCTGGCGCACCGATGGCCTCGCTGGCGCAGCGATCAGTCGAGTCGGCCCGCTCCATGAGATGCATGACCTCTCTGGACCGGATGGATTGCCGGCCGCGATCTTCGGGTTCGCCCGTGGAGGTCAGCCCAACGGGCTGGATGAAACTGATGTGCGCGCGCAAATGGCACGCATCTTCGGCCCTCATGCCGGAGTTCCGCAGGAACTCCAGATCCAGGATTGGTCCCGCGATCAGTGGACGAATCCAGCTGCATCTGCAGAGGAATATGTTCCGACCGCGCCTGACTACTCAATGTTCGGCCACGCCATGTACCAGCAACCACACCTGAGCGGCCGACTCCACTGGTCATCCACGGAGACCGCACCGCTTTACGCAGGGCACATCGAAGGAGCGCTGGAGGCCGCCGAGCGAACGGTGAGGGCGATCTCCGCATGTCCTGAGTAGTTCCTGCTCGCCGCTGTCGGGCGTCCATCGCCAGCGGTGAGACATCAGAACATCTCTGTTTGATGCTCTGATGTCCACAGGCTACGCTACCTCCATGCGCACGACTCTCACGCTCGACGACGATGTGGCCATGCTGCTCAAGAAGTTCAGCGAGGAAACCGGGCTCACCTTCCGAGACGCGGTAAACCAGTCGATTCGCCGTGGACTGATTCCACCGGGCCTTCGGGAGGCGGTCGAGCTCCCCCAACCGCGATCGATGGGCAGGCCCACGGTGGATCTCACGCAG
>WLOY01000160.1 GCA_009699015.1 Actinomycetota bacterium
ACCAGGACATGATCGCGGTAATGAAGCTCACCGCGCTGCTCCAAAAGCTCGTGCACCAAGACCCCGGGGTGATCTCGGCCCGGACGGTCTTGCGCATGGCCACGATGGGCGGGGCGACATGCTTGGGATGGTCGGACGAGATCGGCTCGCTGGAGGTGGGCAAACGTGCCGACCTCATAATCATCAATCCCTGGCTGCCCAACACGGTGACGTTCGGCGACCCGGTAGCCAGCCTCGTTTACAGCGCCACGCAGGAGAACGTCGAGACAGTCGTGGTGAACGGCCGCTTCATCATGAAGAATCGGCTGTTCGCAGAGCTGGACGTTGCGGACATACTGGTCTGCGCTCAGCGGGAGGGCACAGCGCTTCGCAGTCGATCGGGGCTAGCCTGACAGGAATCCTGCCTCAGACACGAGTTCAAGGATTGCAGGGTCCTCGACGGCAATGTGCTCGAATATGACCCTCGTCGCCCCTGCCTCGCTCAAGGATCCCAATTGCTCGCGAAGTTCCTCCACCGTTCCGCCGATGAATCCGCTGGACCGCCACTCCGCTCTCGATCCGGGAAGCCCCGCGAACACCGCCCTGTTCGCAAGGATGCGCTCATCGACCTCACGATCGGTGCGCCCGATCAGCAGCGGCGTCATCAACGACCGCCCCACTGAGCCTCGGTCACGCCCAGCCTCGTCGCATGCATCGTCGAGTCGGCGTGAAAGCTGGCCGAACTCCTCCGGCGTCTTGTAGAAGCAATTCCACTCCTTGGCATACTTCGCAGCAAGCCGCAGCATCGCCTTGCCCTCACCTCCGAGGATCACCGGAGGCTTAGGGGTTTGTGGTCGAGGAAGGACGCTTCCCCTGAGCAGGCTGTAGTACTCCCCGGAAATCGTGACCTCCTCACCGACCCACAGCCTCGAGAAGACCTCGAGAGCCTCGGCGAGCCGGGCTACCCGTTTCGCGGGCTCCGGAAAGGCGAATCCGAATCGCTCATGCTCCGCGCCGTGCCAGGCAGCCCCAAACCCAACATCGATCCGACCGGAGGTAAGCAGGTCGAGTGCGATGGCCTGCTTGCAAAGATCGACGGGATGCCGCCAGGTCACCGGACTCACCAGCGACCCGATTCGCACCCGTTGAGTTCGGGCGGCGAGAACGGCAATCGCGGTCCAGGCTGGCATGACCTCGCGGGCGGCCTCGATGTCCACGGACCCGAAGTGATCGGAGACGTACAATCCATCGAAGCCACACTCGTCCGCCCTCGAAGCGACGTCGAGAAGCTGAGGCCAGGTAAGTCCTTCCTGGCTCTCCAGTAGCAGCGCGATCCTCATCAGCGGCTAGATCCCCGTGTATCCACCGTCGATGATCAAGGTTTGGCCGGTGACGTAGCTGGCCGCGTCACTGATCAGGAATGCGATGACCTCTGCGATCTGGGTCGGGGCAGCGTACGTTCCGATCGGAATGGCACTGAGCGTCGAAGCGCTGCCTGCCTCGAGCTCGGCGCGCGAGTGCTCCTTGAGGTATTCGTCAACGTAGAAGTTCGTTCCGACAACCCCCGGTGCGATGCAGTTCACGCGCACTCCCCGGCCGGCGAGCTCGATGGCCATCGTCATCGACAGGCCCACGACGGCCGCCTTTGATGCCCCGTAGATGGCATGGCCCGGCATCCCGATCCGAAAGCCGACCATCGAGGCGGTGTTCACGATCGATGCTGAGCCGCTGGCCTCCAGCGCCGGCAAGGCCAGCCGGGAAAGCGAAAACACGGCATGAAAATTCACCCGCATTGTCTCGGCCACGTGCTCGTCGGTCGTCAGCTCGAACGAGTCGGCGAGCCTGAGGATTCCGGCATTGTTCACGAGCCCGTCCAGTGACCCGAACTGCGCCACCGACGTGTCGACCAATTCCTGGGCATAGCTCGCGTCGCACACGTCACCTTGGGCGAACACGGCCTGTCCACCGCGTTCCATGATCTCCGCCGCGACTTCAGCGCCGCTGTCCGACACGTCCGCAACCACCACGGCGCCACCACGATCGGCGATGATCATCGCGGCCGCGCGTCCGATACCGCTTCCGGCTCCCGTGACGATGCACGCGCGCCCGCGCAGGGATGTCGCCTGGTCCGACATGATCAGCCCCGAGTCCCTGTCGCACCAGTCAGGTCTGACCACTCCTCCATCGAGTAATAGGCAGCCCATGCCACGGTCTCGAAGTATTCGCTCGTGAGGAAGATCTCTTCCAGCCGATCGCGACGCTCCTTCGCAACGCCCTCAACCAATGAGTCCAGGATGTCGAGCAGCGCGACGACATGGTTGTCCAGCCCGGCATCGCTGCCGTACGTGTCGAACCACCACTTGTAGGGATTGTCGGCTGCTATCGCGTGATCCTGGAGGATTCTCTTGGACAGGATCTGCCAGCCGACCAGGCAGGGCATGATCGCAGTGAGGATCTCGGCCAGCTCGCCCTTGCTGGCCGATGCAAACTCGTGCTGCGCATAGGCGTACTTGGTGGGGCCCATCCGCTGCGACTCCAGCTCCTTCACCGTGATCCCCTCGGACACGGCAAAACGCTCATGCGAGGCCATCTCCTCGGACAGGATGTAGTTCAGGTAGCTTTGAACCGTCCGCATGGTGTCGAGGTCCGGTGAACGATGGACTCCTAGCGCGAGTATGCGCGAGAAGTTGATGAGATACGGGTAGTCCACCCGCACCCAATAGCGGAGTCTCTCCGGTTCCAGGCTCCCATCGATCATTGCCTGGACGAAGGCCGTTTTCATCTGGGCCTCGAGATACGGCTCCGCCTTCGTGAGCATCTGCTTTGTGAACGACATGCATCCTCCTCGATTCGTCTATGTCACGCGATTAACTGCGTGCGCACCTGAAGCCGGGCCCACCGGCAAGCTCGTACCCGGAGAACTCCGGCAGGGCTCCGCGCCTGAAGCTGCATCGCGCAAACTCATTGGTGTAGAACCAGGATCCACCGCGCAGCACTCGGCATTCAACTGCCGTCGATGGGTTCGACGCGCTGCTCCCCGGATACGGGAGCAGTCGATCCTCGACCCACTCCTCGACGTTCCCCACCATGTCCACGAGTCCGTATGGACTCCGGTTGCCTTCCAGTGCACCATTCGGAATCGTCGTGCGTCCGAGCGCCTTCGCGGAGTCCCAAACGTTGGCATGCTCCTCGATGAACACCTCCCCCCAGGGCCAGATACGACCATCTGTGCCCCGGGCCGCCTTCTCCCACTCCGACTCCGTGGGCAGACGCTTGCCCGCCCACTCGGCGTAGAGGCGTGCCTGGCCCCACGTCACTCGCTCCACCGGATGATCCATGAGCTCGGGCTGCGGCCCACCCTCCGGCCAGTCGGGCACCCACGGTGCCTGCGTCGCGGTGACATAGGCGAGGAAGTCTCTGTGGCTGACCGGCAGCCTGTCGATCCAGAACCCGTCTACGTCGACCGTGCGCACTGGACTCTCAATGTCGTACCAATCGCTGCCCATCGTGAACTCCCCGCCGGGAATCCACACCATTCCAGCGGACTCGGTGGAATCACTCACTGCTGAACCTCCGACACTACGCATCTAAAACCTGGGCCGCCCAGCTGTCCAAAGCCGATGGTGTCGAGATCGGGTTCCTCGAAGCACCGGTATGAGCACCGAGCATGGGTCTGCGGAAAAATCCACGATCCTCCGCGCAGGACTCTCATCCCTACTCCGTATCCGGCACTTTCATGGAGTGAACCCGCATAGCCCGCGTATTCATCCTCGATCCACTCTTCGCACAGGCCAACCATCTGCTCACAGCCATACGGACTTGCGCCCTGAGGCCGCGCAGTAACCGGCTCGGAATGCGCGCCCGTGACGGCCGCTGTCTCCCAGGTCAGGGCCATCGACGCATCGAAGGCGTTACCCCACGGGAACTCGCGCCCATCCGTACCCCTCGCCGCCTTCTCCCACTCCGCTTCGCTCGGCAGTCGCTTGCCAACGTTCCTCGCATAGGCATCCGCCATCACCCAGCTGACTTCTGCCGGGTGATCCTCATGACCCAGCGGAAAGTCTCCCCCGAGCCAGTGCGCCGGCAACGGGAAGCCAGTTCGCTCGGAGAAGGACTTGAACTCCGCGTTCGTCACCAGATAGCGATCGATCCAGAATCCTTCGACCTCGGCGATGCGCACAGGAGCCTCACGAACGTAGCGGGCATCCCCCATGGTGAAAGGCCCCGCCGGGACGAACACCATGTTGCTCCGCGGATCATCGCTTCGTGCATCAGTGTCGTTTGGATCGCTCATCAATTCCTCGCATCCACGGATGCGTGCCACGGGATGAGTTTCCGTTCCGCGACTGTCACAACCCAGTAGAACAGCAACGCGATGCCAGCAGAGACCGCAACTGCGGCCCAGATGCGCGGTGTGTTGTTGGTGTACGCGGCAGTGAGAATGAGGTAGCCGATACCCGCGTTCGCCTGAATGAATTCGGCTACCACCGCTGCGAGCACTGACGCTGCCGAGGCCACCCGCAGAGCCGCAAAGAAGAACGGCAGCGAAGATGGCATCCTCAGTTTCAGGAGCCCCTGTATGCGTGAGGCGCTGAGGACGCTGAACAAGTCGACCTCGCGGCGATCGGCGGCCTTCAGTCCCTTGAGCGTGTAGATCACGACAGGGAAGAACGTCAGAATCGCGGCGACGACGATCTTCGACGTCATCCCGAAGCCGAACCAGATGATGACCGCCGGAGCTATGGCCACGATCGGGATGTTGAGCCCAACCACAAGGTAGGGCGACATTCCCTTCTCCAGAAAGCGCCAGGAGTCGAGAACGAGGGCGACGAAGACCGCGAGCAACACCCCCACCGCGAAGCCTGACGTAGCCTCGACGAGGGTTACCCAGCCGTTGCGCAGCAGTGAATTGGGATTCTCGAAGGCTTCCTTCAGGATGAGGTCGGGTGCCGGGAGGATGTACTTCGGCATCCCCCAGAAGTGGGATGCCGAGTACCACACCACGAAGACCACCACGGCAACGATGAGGGCTGGCCAGACGCCGTGCCAGATCGCGGCGGGCTTGCTCCGTTGACTCTTGCTCGCCATTGTCATTCACCGACCTTCGTGCGCGTTGCTGCTCCGTAGAGGGCCTCTTCCGCTGCCTGGCGGATACGGCTGAATTCATCCGAGAAGGTTTGCTCAGCCGTTCGCGGTCGAGGCATGGTCACCTTGAACTCCTTAACGATTCGACCTGGGCGCGCGGCCATCACCACCACACGATCCGACAGCATGATCGCCTCGCGAATGTTGTGCGTCACAAAGAGAATCGTCGTGCTCGACTGGTCGAAGACCTCCAGGAGCCAGCGGTTCATGTCGTCGCGAGTGATCTCATCAAGAGCCGCGAAAGGCTCGTCCATGAGAATGATGTCGGGATTCATCACCAAAGACCGCGCGATCGCCACCCGCTGCTGCATTCCACCGGAGAGTTGTCGCGGGTAGTTCTTCACGAAATCCGTGAGTCCGACTCGCTCGATCATCGCCTCGGCCCGTGGCGTCGCCTCCGACCGCGGTACCCCCGCGAGTTCAAGCGGCAACATGACGTTCTTGATGACATTGCGCCACTCGAGAAGGGTGGCCGATTGAAAGACGTATCCGATGTCCCGCTTCTTGATGGCATCACGCGGGGGGATCCCATTCACGGTAACGGAGCCACCTGTCGGCGTGATCAGGTCCGCAATGCAGCGCAGAACGGTGGTCTTCCCACACCCCGAGGGCCCAATCAATGAGACGAACTCGTTCTTTTCGACCGTGAGATTGAAAGCGTCAAGCGCCTGAAACTGGCCCCCACCCGATTCAAACGTAACCGACAGATCCCTTGCGACTACAGCGGCTGTCACCACTACTCCTTCCAAATCCGAATCACTCAGCAAGACTAAATGCTGTCAGTGGTGAGCTTGCTTCCATTTATCGGCGGGCATCGTTCCTGCAACTCCTGACACGACGTCGGGGGCCATTCGCGGCCCCCGACGTCGCCCAAGTGCAGTGCTGACTCAGGACTACCAGGTGATCTTGCGGTAGTCGGCGGGTACGGCATCCAAGAACGTCGACGTGAATGCTGCCGCCACATCCGCCGGCTCCTTGAGCTGGCCTGCGGCTAGCGATGCATCCGCCGACTGCTGCCAACTCGACTGTGCCATGGCGCCGATTTCACCAGTGTCCTTCGCCGGACCCTGCGTCATGAGGCTGCACATTTCTTCAACCTGGATGATCTGAAGGTCGAGGTCAAGATCCGGAGCGGCATCAAGGACATACTGCGCCGCAGTCTTGCGATTTTCCGGACTCGAGCAGGTCCACTGCCAACCACGAAGGGTCCCGTTCACGATCCCCTGTGCCCACTCTGGGTGCTCCTGCATGGTGCTCTCCAACGTGGCGATGGAATCACCCGGCAGGAAGAGGCCCACGTCTGAAGGCCGCAATTCGATCACGTTCCCCTTGCTGGGGTCGAGACCTTCCTTGTACACAACATGCTTCTCGTTCCATTCGGTTGCGCTCGCGCAGTCGAATGCATCGTTGAAGAACTCTTCCATCGAGAACTTCTGCGGCAACCACTCAACATCGGCGACAGCAAGGCCGGCCTTGACAGTCGCAGCCTGAATGCCGGCTTCACCGCCACCAAGCCAAACACCGACCTTCTTGCCCTTGAGGTCAGCGAAACTCTTGATATTCGTCGTCGTCTTGCACATGAGGAACAGGCCGTCGGCCTGGTTGATGCCACCAATGCCCACTACCGGGATCCCCTCGGCGCGGTTCGAATAGATGCCCGCCGGGTTTAATACCGCGAATTGCGCTGAGTCCGAGGCCAGAAGTGCTCCCGCCCGAACATCAGGACCGCCTGGGATGATCTCGACATCGAGACCCTCCTCCTTGTAGAACCCCTGGTTCAGGGCGGCGAACTGGCCAGCCTCTTCACCCTGGATAACCCAGGGCATGACGAAGCTGACCTTGGCCAGCTCCGCAGGCGCCGATGCTCCTGCCGAGGCCTCGGTTGAACTCGATGAACTGCCACCACAGGCAGCAAGGAAACCTACGGTGCTCAGGACTGCCCCTACGGCAATGACCTTGGACACCCTTGCCTTGCGCGAAGAACTTCTCACTTAGATCCCTTTCGAGAGACTTGCAATGGACAGATCCCGCTTCGCGGTGAACGACAGCGGTCAGAAACAGAGAATCCGCTTTACACTTTGATTGATCTCACGTTTACTACTTGCATCCGACACCCGCTTCACTCGCATGTCAAGCATGTTTACCGAATTGTTCAACTTCTGCCCGAACAAGTAATGTCCAACACATTCCACAGGCTCGGATCTCTCCTAGAGCCGTAAATCCAATGGTTCTCAAGGCTTTCGGGCCGCACCGCCGGTCCCATCCTCATGACGCGTCCAGGTGCCGTCCACGTACTCGCTCATCCGAGTCACCAGCGTGATGCTCAGGTCGTGCGCATACCCCGAGCGACTCAAGTACCCCGCAAGCACAGCAGGACTTCGTTGTCACGGACCAACTCGACCAACTGCACCTACACGACAGGATCGAGAACCCTTCCGATCAGCTGCGAACAGCCCTCGGCACTATGTCTCGTACA
>WLOY01000161.1 GCA_009699015.1 Actinomycetota bacterium
CATCCGCGACCGCATCACCTACCTCGAGCACGCCACGCGACTCATGGGTGACGCCGCCCGCGAGCACGCACGCATCGTGCCGCTGCGCGATCGATGGACGCCGCCGTTCCCACCCGCCTCACCGACCGCCATGTCACCAGCACGACCGGCAATGGGGATGGTGAGCTGACATGACCACCCCAGCCACCGAGACGCTCCTCACGATCGAGCAGGCCGCCGCGATCCTCGCCGTCAACGAACGCATGATCCGCCGGCTCATCGAGACCCGCCGCATCGCATTCGTCAAGGTCGGCCGGCACGTACGATTCCGCGAACGCGACCTCGCTTCGGGTAATCCAGGAGGCCCCACTAACAAGGTCGTCACCCGCCATCAAGGGCAGAGCCGTGGGGAGACCGCGAATCCAAACCGAGCCATGGATAGCGGGCCTGCCCATTCAAGTGTGCAGCGCGTTGGTCATCACCGCAGCAGCGCGTTCTCAACCAATTGCTGCGACTCCTCGATGAACTGCCCAACGTAGGCATCCGTCATGCCTTTGCTCGGTAGAATCGGATTCCCCTTGTGGCCGAACATGACGCCGTTGCGAGCGTCGAGCTCCTCAGCGAACAACAAAGGCACGATGCGTTTGGCATAGCCCTCTGCCGACTGCGTGAACAGGCCGATGAAGAACTCGACCACGCGGTGCATGATGCCGCCGCCGAGCACCGGCCCGCGAATGTCCGTCTTGATGAGGTTGGGGTTGAGTCCAAAGTAGTGCACTGCACTTGACCGCCGTGCTCCTTCTAGCACCAGGGCTTCGTTCCCGGCCACGGTGTTCATGTGTACTTCCGACCAACTGTAAGTGCGCTCGCCGGTGAGGTCGTCGAGATTGCCCAGCCCGCCTGTGCCCGGGAAGCCCATCACGAATATGCGCGGAACTGGCGCCGCCGCGCGCTCGGTTCCAAGTCGATGAGCCATCCCCTGCAGCAGGACGAGCCGACTGAGGAAGCTCACGGCCATATCGCGCTCAATCCCCTCGGACGTCACCTCGCGTTGCTTCGCCGCAATAATGCCCGTCGTCAGCAAAAGTACGTCGGTCGACTCGACGACCATCTCACGCCCGACGCGCTGGGCTTCTTTCATGGACGAGAGGTCAGCCTTCACGAACTGCAGTCCCTTCACTCCTTCGTCCCGGAAGGTGCGGCCGACCACGGTGACTTCGGCGCCACGTGAGGCTGCCAGCCTGGCGATGGCCCGGCCGAGACCATCTGTTCCCCCGAAGACGATGACGCGTCGGCCGGTAAGGTCGAGCGACTCCACAAGCACCGTCTGAATGGTCAGGCTGTGGTCGGGAAAGCCCTTCATCGCGAGTTTTGGGCTCGTTGATTGATTCGCAACGCGAACCCCGACAATCCAACCGAGGCCTCCAACAAGGTGCATTGATGCGAGTGACGCACCGGTACGTAGGTCGTCACCAGCCATCAAGGGCAGAGCCGCGGAGATGACCGCGAAACCAAGACCGAGCCATGATGCAGTCACGGCAAAGCCCGGACGTTTAGTGAGAATGAGTTTGAGAACTGCCGCGGCAAACATCAGTGAAACGAAAGTACCGGCAAGTACATTCACGATGCCCGAAGTTGACTCCCCCAGCGTCGTGACCCTCATAGAGGCGCCTACCGCAGTTGCGATCACGAAGATAATTGCATTGACGGCCGTCGCAACTATGGCGACGATGGCAAAGATTCCTAGCCTGAATCTCTGGTTTTTCATTGGTTGCTCTTCTGAGTGGTGGCGAATGCGGAGGTGGCGAGCACTGAGGGGGTCACGCTGCACCCAGCGCGATGCCGAAGCCGGCACCGTTTCTTGCCAGCCCCATTAGGAGTACACCGGCCCACTCAAGCGTGTGAGCCATCGAAAGCCCTCCTACGTCTTGGCCCCTCATTCCCAGACTTTCCAAAAAGGCCGCAATCTGTTCTTTTGCCTCGGCGCTGTCACTGGCGAAGAACACGTCCACAGGCCTGTCTTCAGCAATAACGTTGTGGAACATCGAGTTGAATGCCTTCACGACGTGTGCGTCTTCGGGGGCGGCCGCGGTTATTTGGTCCGACGCCGAGTTGCCCACGGTCGTTACGATTCCGCTGAAGTCGGCGTTGAACGGGTGTGTGATGTCTACCAGGATCTTGCCGGCCAGCGCATCCCCAAATCGCTCGACGACCTCAACAACGTTGCCGTAGAGCAGAGCCAAGATAACGATGTCACCAAGTGGCCTTGCACCAAACGTGCCTACGGTGGCTCCATTGCCGATCTGGTCAGCGAGTTCCTGCGCCTTGGCGGTGTTGCGGCTCACGAACTCAACGGTGTGGCCGTGCTTCGCGGCCCGAGTGCCGATGGCAGTGGCCATTTTTCCAGTGCCGATGATGGTGATCGTGGTTGCGGTGTTCGCGGTGTTGGTCATGTGTGTCCTCCCTTGATGTCAATACTTAAGATTTGAATTATAATACTTCAACTTTTAACTACATACAAGCCAGGAGATAGGATTTTCCGCATGGACGACACTCGATGGCTCGACGACGAGGAGATACGGATCTGGCGCGGCTTCGTCGAGACGTACGGACGAGTCACCCATGAGCTGGAGCAGTCGCTCAAACGGAACGCCGACTTGACCCTTGACGACTACGAGGTGCTCGTCCTGTTGTCCGAAGCACCCGATCATCGAATGCGGATGACCGAGTTGTCACAGCGACTGGTGCATTCGCAGTCGCGCTTGACGCAGCGGGTCGATCGCCTCGTCAAACGGGGCTGGGTGAGTCGCGAGCAATGCCACGAGGACCGCCGAGGGGTCCACGCCGTGATCACGCCAGCAGGAATGACTCGAATCGAAACTGCTGCTCCCAGCCACGTGCGCGACGTCCGGGAATTCCTGATCGATCTCATCGAACCCAAAGAACGACCGATCGTCGCGGACGTCTTCGAGCGGGTTGCCACCCACGCTCGTGAACATCGCTCAGCCTGATCCCAGCGCATGATCCGCCGTCGCAAACCACCGGGCCGCCCAAACCCTCAGCGCTCATGACTTCCATCGGGCACGGCAAAGACGGGAGTGGCTATCAGGTCTTCTGCCTAGCGGTGGTCCTGCCCTCTTGGCCTCCTACCAAGTCAATGGCAGCAAGCGGCAACAGCAGCCAATACTGCCAGCGAAGCAACAGCGCCCGGTGTTGCCGCAGCATCCCCGCCGCCAACGCCAGAGCTGGGCGACCATCACCTACGCCTCAGCCTGCCGCAGGCGGCCCTTCGCATCCGCCTTTGTGCAAGGACCAGTTCGCACCCTGCCTGCTCTGCTCAGTCGTAAGTCATGAGGCGCCATGACAACGCATTGCTCGTGACCTTGCAGTCAGCGTCGACTGTCGCGGTTGGAAAGGGAGTGTCGCGGTTGAACGAGTGTCGCTTCCAACTCGAGTGTCGTATCCGGATCTCCCTGAGGGGGCACTGCGACACTCTCGCTGGTTTCCGCACCGCCATCTTGCACCCGACCCACTTGCGTGGACTATCATGCGTTAGGAGGTGCGAGCCATGGGAGGATCCGCGCACACGAAGGTCGAGCAGGTCACCGAACGGGGGGCCGGCACCGATGGGGCCGACGACATCCCGCCGCTTGAGTTGCTCGCTGAGCTGGGGACGCCGCCTGACGGCATACGTCCCGATCAGGCGCACAAGGAGCGGCGACGAGTGCGGCTAGCCCGGCTCGTGGCCCGGCTCGAGCGCGACCCTGACGGGGACCCAGACAGGTTCCTCGATGCCGTCGAGGCCTCCGTAGGAGCGAGCGCTTCGGCATTCACGCAGGCTGAACTGGACGGCTTCGCTCAGGCCGGCATCGACGTCCGGGGCAGCGCGACCGATCCGCGGGGCACGGTGGCCCTGTACCGCGGGCTGGTACGCCAGGATCTGGACGCCCGCACGGCCCTGACCGTGGCCGCGGCCGCGAAGCACCTGGGAGTGAGCGCCTCCCGGGTCAGGCAGCTGATAGGCGCCAACAGCCTGCTCGCCGTGCGTGCACAAGACGAGCGACGGCTTCCTGCATGGCAGTTCACCACCAATGGCTACGTTCCCGGGATCGCCTCCTTTGCTGAAGCCGCGCGCGAGCTGCACCCGTTGGCGCTTGCCCAGTTCATGTCCCGGCCCAACGTCGACCTCCTGATCGACGACGAGGCCGTCACTCCCGTCGCGTGGCTGTCGTCCGGCGGGAGCGTCGAAGAAGTCGCCGGCCTGGTCGCCGGACTCACCTACTAGCCCGCGCTGCCATGACCACCAGATGTCCACCGCCGCCCAGGCGGCTGCCCACCCTTCATCCCGGCGACCTGTTCACTCCCGGCCGTTTCGACGTCGTGCGAATCTTCCGGTCCGCGGGGACCCACGCTGCGTCCTGGAACGAGTTCCGCCATTTCGGGCCTGTCAGCTCCATGCGGTTCGACCACCACCCAAGGCCGAGACGGCACCACCCTGTTCGGGCCGTGATGTACGCCGCGGCCGGCCTGCCAGGGACTGCCGCCGACCCGCTGGACGTCGCCGTCCTGGAGACGTTCGGCGAAACAGGCACCATCACAGCGTCGCAGCACGCACGCCGGCTCGTCACCTGGACCCCGATCCGGGACCTTCATCTCCTTGACCTGAGCACGACCACTTGGCTGGCTCGCGCGCGCGGCAACACCGCGCTCATGTCAGGCCCCCGAGGCGTGGCCCGCGACTGGGCCCGCGCCGTCTGGAACGCCTACCCGACCGTCGACGGCATGGCCTGGTCCTCCTCTACCCTCCCTGCGGGAACGTCGATTGTCCTGTTCGAGCGGGCAGCCACTGCCCTTCCCGCGCACCCGACTATCAACGTCAGTCTCGGCGATCAGCGGATGACCCCGGCGCTAGCAAGGATCGCCAGCGACTACGGCCTGCTCCTGGTGTAACGCCTGGGCACGGCGGGCGGCGGGGGCCGACACTTGTCGCGCATATCCCCCACCCGTTGCCGTCGTGGCCGTTCGCGACCCCGTTGCGACGCGGCGTCCCCCGACACGACGTCACGCTCGGGGGAAAACGGGGGAAAACAGGGCCTCGGAAGAACGCCGAAAAACGGAAAAACCCTTGGTATCTATGGTGGGGCGGGTCGGGCTCGAACCGACGACGACCAGATTATGAGTAGGACTATCGTTGGGTCATCCCGTCGACACGTTACCCAGAACCCTCATTGTTTGCTACATTTTTTCTTCTTCGCTCACTCCACTTGGATCATGGATCGAGCCCCCTGTCGTTGGGGGAAACGGGGGAAAGCCGTTGATCCTTCCAACTCCTCGAAGAACGGCTCGCACGATCGACGACCCGGGGAGGTCGCATCGCACGCTTGGTCCGAGCGGCTGCGTCCCTCGGGCCGCTGATGGGCTTGGGGTGCAGCACCAGCGCTGGCCTCGGCCTCGACGCCCTTTTAACGAGCACGATATTTGACGATGAGCGAGTCGCTTTGTGTGCCGATGAGGTGCCCGATAGGCCTCGATCACGTCACCGCGAATGACGGCTACTCCCGCTGCACAGCCGGCGTCACGGTGACGATGCGCGTGGGAGGGCTTCGCCTGGCCTCGACGCGCACCATGTCGCGCAGGAGCCGAAAACGTTCCAGTTCGAAGGTTGCCAACCGGTGAGCCTGGACGACATCACTGTGGCGCCGGCCTACCAACCCAAACTTCCCGACCGTCAACACCTCATCCTCCACCTGTTCCACGTCCCGGCGAGCGTGGGCAACGGAACGAAATCCCTGAAGAGGGGGGCCAAATCGTCTACGAGATACGCGAACCAAGAGTTGCGTTGCCTCTGTTCGGACTCCTGACAGGTGTGGTGACGGAATGAAGGGAAACAAGATGAGGGTTTCACTGGCTAGGTCCGTTGCACCGTTGGCGTTCGGTTTGGTGCTCGCTGGGGGCTTGGCAGGTTGCGGTGGAGCGACGACCTCGATCACCGGGAGCGCACCGGCACCGTCGCCAACCGCGTCGATTGAAAGGCAGGCCGCTGGCTTTGCGTGTGCTGATGGCGGCGACTGTGCCGTTGGTGATATCGGCACGGGTGGTGGGGTCGTGTTCTATGACGCGGGTTCCAAACATTGGTGGGGTAGGTACTTGGAGGTCGCCCCGGACGGCTGGAGTGGGACGGGTGCAGACCCGACCGCGGAGTGGTGTGACATTAGCGACGCAATGATCAATGAGGCTGCGTATGAGCGCATTGGAATGGGCTACAACACAACAATACGGATTGTAAATGTTTGCAGTTCGGGCGCTGCGAATCTGGCCCGCGCATATGCCGGTGGTGGCAAGACGGATTGGTTTCTGCCCAGCAAGGATGAACTGAACGAACTATGCGAACAACGCGAGCGGGTTGGTGTTTTTGCGGCTGACGAATATTGGAGTTCCTCGCAGAGCGATGAGGAGTACGCGTGGAACCAGACGTTCCAATACCTGGGCATTCGGGGGCGGCAATACCGCCAAACCAAGGACACAACGGACAGAGTCCGCCCGGTTAGGGCTTTTTAACTATTTCAAGGCATCTATGTCTCTATTTGCCTCTCCTTGTCCATCTTGGGTTGAAGGGGTCAGCGCATGTGGCGAAGGCACCCAAAACACTCCGGTCATTGGTTGGCCGACCGGCTGAGGCCGCCTCGCCGTGACTTGCCGCTTGTCCACGGGGCGGCGCACTTGCACGACAGGAGCATGTGAGCCAGGACGAACCCAATGTGGCGAGGGTCTACGTCACTGGCGTGTCCGCGCCGCTGTGACTAGGAATGGGTGACGATACGAATCCGGAATAGCGTCAACGCGCAGAGGAGAGCCTGTCCCTTGATGCTTCGGACGTCGCGGATGCTGCCGATATGTATCGTCGCTCGAGATGACGCCCATCTCGTGAAATATCGTGCTCGTTAACACGCCCTCGCCGGCGCCGACTGCCCGGCTACAGCACCACCCTCAACATCCTGCAACGATGGTTCCCGCATACCAGCGGCGAAATCTGATGAGCATTATCAGCCTTGACCGGCGCGCCTACTCGCCCGTGCTCCGCCAAGCCGAACTCCCCACCGTCACCGTCCCCCGGTGGGCAACCGACGACTCAGTTCCCAGTTCGCCTGAAACTAGGGTCGAACTTTCTGCGTGAAAATCGGCGCTCACTCGCGCTGCCCTCAGCAGATGTCGGTTCCGTCCTGCGGGGCAATGTTCGGCAACGCTTCAATCTGGGCACCTGTCGATCCCATCAACCGCGGCCAGCAGACCGCGAAGTTCGCCAACTCGGCGCCGCTCCCATGATCCGCGAGCCATGCGCCGCTGTGCGACGACTGCTGCTGGCGCCTCAGGTCGTACACCCCGAAGTCGAACTGTCGCGGGGACGGCTGGTCAGGGACACTGACCGCGGTCGCAAGCACCTGCCCCTTGGAGATCTTCACGGGCTTCACGTTGGTGGTCCTCGAGTCCTCGCCCACCGGAATGCTGCGATCGAAG
>WLOY01000162.1 GCA_009699015.1 Actinomycetota bacterium
AGCACCTGCCGATACACCGTGGATGACCGAACGGGCCAGGTGCGCGTACGAGTCTCGAGACCGGGGACGAAGGTACGCATCACCGTCGTCACTCAGTCGCGTTCGTCACGCAGCAAGTACCGGCCGAATACGTGGACCCGCATGTGGCAGGTCCCGGGCTGACGGTCCCAAACCGCGAGGCCCGCAGCGGTGCCATGCGCATTCGTGAGGCACGACCCGTGAGCGCTGAAGCGGGCGAAGTTCGTGGGGCTGCGAATCTGCACGGCCGGACCCTGCGGAGTTCAGCAACGACCCGGAGACCCCGACAACGTTCCAGCCGGATGAGGACACCGTCGGCGTCCTCGGCTCTGCCGCTCATTCGCCCTAGGCTCACGTGCTATGACCTCTCCGACAGGCAGCAATTCGCCAATCCCCGTTCGCATGCCTGTGACAAGCGGCCTCATTCGCAGGGCACGCCCCGGGGATATCGATGAAATGGCGGGAGGGGTGGCTAGCTGAGGCGCTCTTGCGTTGACAGCGTCGGGTGCGTCCAGTCGCTCCATCTCGGGGAGACCCGGCGCCCCGCCGCGGTGAGCGAGGTGCGAACACTGCCGTCCTCGCCCCACGTCACCGTGCCTGAAACCGGCAGGTCATCGAACAGCTTCACCTGCTTAAGGGTGAACGTGACGTTGTCGTAGCCGACTGCCTTCCATGATCCACCGCGAAGGCCGTAACCGGTGATGGTGCGCTTGTCGGGCCCAACCCGCCAGCGGTCGAAAAGATCCGCGACCGTGCGGGCGGCCGCGACGCTCGTGGTGAGCCCCTTGCTTGTCCGAGGGAATCCGGAGACGACGCGAACCGGTGGCTCGTCGGCGGCGCACTGACCGCCGGCACCATCGATGACAGGCTGTGGCTCATCGATGAACTGCTGGATCAACCCGTCGATGCACTCGTTGCCTGTCACCCCGTGCGTGCCGCTCGGGACGACGATCTGCCGCGAGTTGGGGAACTGAGCGGCGACCATCGCGCCCTCGCGGACGGTGGTGACGAGGTCGAGATCGCCTGACAGCACCAAGGTCGGCTGTGTCCCATAGGCACCACTCGGCGGAATCGGCGGCACGGCGGGGTAGCGCGTCGATACGGGCCAGTCCAGGCACGACTCCTGATCCCACCAGTCGGTGGCGAGGAACTCATCGACGGTGAAGGGGGCGTACAGGGCGGCCTTGGCGGCGCGCCCCGCCTTGAGGGCCGCCTGATACTGCTCATCGCGGGCGGCAGGCGGGCTGCTCGGATTGACGATCCGCGGATAGTCCTGGCAGATGACGGCGTACATGAGACCGTCATTTCCCGTATCTGATCCATCACCTAGGGGGCGCAACCCAGCTCCCTGCGACTCATTGACGAGGCGGCCGAGCGGCAGCCAGTCGCCTGCGAGGGCGGCTCGAAGGGCCGGGTCCAGGCCGGCAAAGGTCGTTCCGCCGTAGCCGGCGTCGATGATCGCCTGGAAGAGTTTGGACGGGGTGATGCTCGCCTTCTTGCGAGAGCCGTCAGGGGCTGGGGCACTCACGCGCACGGGGGATCGTCGCAGCTCGTTCAGCACCCGGGCTAGCCGGTCAGAACTGCGCCCGCGGATCTTCGCGCAGCTCGCTGCCCGGCTGCACGCGAGATCGAGGGCGTCAGTGAGCGACGGCCCGACGGTCTCCACCCAGCCCTCTTCGCCGAAAACCGGGTAGGCGCTGTCGAGTAGGAGCGTGCGGGTGAGATCAGGGTGGCGGCCTGCGAAAACCTGCCCGAAGAAGGTTCCGTAGGAGACACCGTAGATATTCGACGGGCCGAGTTGAAGGGCGTTGATGATGGCGGCCAGGTCGTCTGCGGCGAGGGTCGTGCCGAACAGGTCGAAGCGGTCACCGAGCTTCGAAGCACATGAGCCGATGGCCTCGCGCCAGGTGTCGCCGTCGGCGATCTCATCGTCACAATCGACGGGAGCGGAGAGGCCCGTGCCGCGCTGATCCATGACGAGCAGAGCCCGCGTCGCGAGTTCGTCGCCGAATGCCTCGGCGAAGTCCGTGCCGCTCGAGATTCCGCCGTAGCCGGGTCCACCCTCAAGCGCGACGATGGCTGAAGTCGCAGACGACCGCGGCGCGGCGGCCGCTGCACGAGCCTGACCCATGGGAAGCGTGAGGACGAAGCCGACATCGAGTGTCGCCGATCCGGGTGTTGCAGGGTCCCATGGACGCGGGAGTCGCCCGCACCAGGCCTGCGAACCATCAACCTCGACTGAGTCGCAGGAAGTGAGGGTGAGTGTCCCGACATTCAAGGTCCTGCTTGGCTCTGCAGCACTTGCCGAGACGGGAATGGCGACGAGCGCGAGGGTTGCGGCGGTGACGCTGACCCGCTGCAGCAGACCCGACAACCGTCTTCGTTGGGCGCCATGCCTCCCGATGAAACCTCTGTGTTCGTTCATCTCGTCCCCTGTCGGCGCCAATTGCCCCGCACCGCGGGGGTGGTTAAGCGTATGCGGAGACTCGCGTCCGCATCACGGATGGATCCCGTTCCGTGGCCCGGGGAGCCTGACCGCGAATCACCGCGAAGACTGAGGAACGACGCCTGATTCGGCGCCGACATCCCTTCTCACGAATGCAGAGGTACGCCACATGACCAAGCGATCACTGGGTGCGTTCATGATCTCCCTTCTATCTGCGGTCGGACTGCTCGTCGCCGCACCGAATCCCGCCTCGGCGACAGCCGCGAGTCTCGGTGCAACCACCTTCACCGCGAACGCGGACAACATCGCGGGCTGGGACTGGGTGCGAAGCGGTGGCCAGAACGCGGTGTGGACCTTCGATCTCGCCGGCCTGGCTGGGGCGCGGCCGCGCTCCGCCTATCTCAACATCAATGGACTTGTCACGAATGGCGTGAATGGCGGCTCGGGATACTCGGCGATGTCGGTCAAGTTCCTGGCTACCTGTGAGACCGCATCGCAACTCCTCACCGCGAAGCTCGTCAATCCATTTCGGCCCACCGACCCGGCCAACTCAGGTGGCGTGGGCTACGCGGCCTACGGGGCGAGCAGCACTTCCGTGAACCTGCCGAAGTTCGCCGGCTGCAAGACCATGACCGTCACCGTCGCCTACCCCTTCACGAGTGGCCGACATGTCGCCTTCAAGAAGGAGGCGCTGACGATCGGCTTCAGCAACTAGGCGCAGGCCCCGACTCTCAGCTGGTGAGTGTTCCGCGAACGACACTCACCACGCTGTGAGCGGGATTACCGTCGAGTCGCTCGAATGAGACGTCGACGATTGGATACTCCGATATGTCGACGCCGGGCGGGACCGTGAACTCTCCATGCTGGTCTGACCCGAGGGAGCCGACCGCAACCATCGTCGATGTGTCGCGCGTCGCCATCCACACCTCGAAGTAGCCGTCCCGGGCGACGAGACGGGGAACGTCAACGGACAGGAGCTGGCCGTCTGCGGTGCGCGTGAGCGCTGCGGTGCCGCTGACACCAGTGTCGCCCACCGGGTCCAGTCGAGCGGAGGCGATGACGTCAGGCGCCGCATTTCCCGCGGAAAGGGCTGCAGTCCCAATGCCTCCGGCGAGCAGGCCCACGGCCGCTGCGGCAGCCAGACCCCAGGGTGACCGCACAAGCCGGTTGAATCCGGTGGATTGGGTCGTCGTGGAGGCCGACGCTGGGTGGTTGGGTGTCGGAGTCGCGGCGGCGACTTCTGCCGCGATTCGATTCCAGAGGTCGGCCGGCGGGCTGGTGAGGGAGTCACCCGTGGTCACCGATCGCGCGACGTTCACCGTGTGCACGAGTTCGTCAAGGTGGGATCGGCAGATAGAGCATGTCGTGAGGTGCTGTGACAGCGCGGTTGAGCCGACGGGCTCGCCGAGCGCGAGAAGTGCCAGAGTCTCGTCAGGAGAGTGCTCCATCATCCACCTCCAAGCGCGCCCGCAATCGTTCAAGGGATCGACGAATGTGACTCTTCACCGTTCCGAGCGGAATCTCCAGCCGTTCGGCGATTTCGACGTGCGTCTGCTCCTCAAAGAAGGCTAGCTCCATGATTCGACGTTGCGGCTCCCCGAGTCGTCCCAGCTCATCGACGACCATGATGCGATCAATGCAAGGGTCGACCTTCGACACGGGTCGATCCGCCAGTTGGGTGCTTGCGAGTGCGAGGAGTCGCCGGTTGTCGCGGGACTGGGCCCTCCAGTGGTCTGCGATGCGACGGCGAGTGATCGTGGTGAGCCAGCCGGGCAGGGAGCCGAGCGCAGGATCGAAGTCGTCGCGGCTGCGCCAGGCATTGACGAACACGGCCTGGGTGACATCGGCGGCGTCGGCGGTGTTCCCGAGTCTCCTGAGGGCCAGGGTGTAGACGAGCGGGGACCAGCGTTGGTAGACCTCCGCAAGCACCGCGTCACCGTCGGCCACGAACCGCTCCGCCAACTGCGCATCCGCATCATCGAGCACGCAAACCCCCCCGAGTTCACTCGACTGGCAGCCCGCGTGAAGGGGCTGCAATGCAGTATCTGACACGGGCAGGCTCCATTCCACTCGCAGCGTCGGTTGGCTCGGACTTATCCGGTCTTGCTCGTGTTCCCAGTCCCTCTTCGCGGAAAGCACCCCGCATGGATGCGGCCGTCTGTCACAAAAAGAGGAGCCAGAAGCCTGCATCCGAACCTCGCGTGACTGGCGAAGTGCTCGTTGTAGCCGCCCATCGGGGGCGGCCGGAACGAGGGGCTCAAGATGACCACGAAGCGATTGCGTACGACCGGCGTTCTCGCCGCTGCACTGATCATCCCGCTGGCTGCGGTTTCGGCCGCGACCCCGGCAACAGCGGAGGCGATGGCCACGGTGTCGGTGCTGCATGCGATCCCGGCAGGCAAGGGCGCGGACGTCGTCGATGTGTATGCGGGAAGCGCCATGCTCATCGACAACTTCACCCCGGGGACGCTCGAAACCCTGAAGGTCCCGGGCGGCACCTACGACCTCGCGGTCTTTGCCGATGGGCAGGGCCCGGGGAATGGCACGGCAGTTCTCAGTGCATCCCAGGTTCAGGTTCCCGCGGGCGCGAACGCGACCGTCACCGCGAATCTCAACGCCGTTGGGGCGCCGGCTCTCAATGTCTTCGTGAACGACACGACGACCTTGCGCTCAGGCGAGGGCCGCCTGACCGTGCGGCATATCGCGGCGGCACCGGCGGTCGACGTCCGAGCGGATGGGTCGGTGCTGTTCAAGAAGCTCCGCAACTCCAAGCAGGCGCTCGCGAACGTGCCTGCCGGTAAGTACCGCGCTGACGTGGTCCTCGCCGGAACGAAGAAGGTCGTGATCGGACCATCAACGCTCACCATCAAGAAGGGGATCAACACGATCGTCTACGCGTGGGGATCGGCGGCTGACGGAAGCCTGAAGCTCGCCGTCCAGCAGGTCAAGACCAGCTAGCCCCCGCCGCCCCTGAAGCAGGTTGCTCATGCCGCTTCGGGGGCGGCGGCTCGTCCGCCGCGCCGTCCGCGGGTGCTTAGTGGCGAATGAGGATCTCGAGGACAACCACGAGTGCACCGAGGCATGCATACGCGGCGCCGAAAAGCAAGCAGGTCCACGGCCGGAGACCCGCCCTGCGAGCTCCGTAGCCACCCCAGCCGGCGAGTGAGATGACGCCGAGATACAGGACGAAATTGACGGCGGTCTTCTGGTTCACCCCGAGCACCCAGCCGAGGGACAGCAGGATGACGGGAATGAGGCTCACGTAGAGGAACTGCACGTTCGAGTGCAGGATCACCAGCACGTCAGCCCAGCTCATGCGACGCTGGAGTCGTATCTGGAGGTCGAGCACCTCGGAGAATGCATGGGCTACGGCAAGGGCGAACATCGGCACGACCGCGACCCAGATGAGCACATTGAACCCGTCGATCGCTAAGGGCACGTCAGGCACGTCAAAGAGCGCGTAGGCCGTCATCTGGATGAGGGTCGCGTAGATGACGACCCGTGGCTCGATCCAAAGCGGGCCAAGACGCATGCGGGGATCGTGGTCAACGGTCATGACGTGATTCAACCGCACGGCTACAGTCAGGCGTGACCACCGCCTGCCGAGGAGCCACTCTATGACCGTTTCCGATCGCCCTGCCATCGACCGGGCCACCCTCGAGCGACTGCTCGCCCACGAGCGCGCCACCCACGTGGAGCGGACCCCTAGGTCAAGGGCCGCATTCGAGGCGGCGGATCATCTCTTCGGCGGCGTGCCGATGACCTGGATGAACAAGTGGGCGGGTGGCTACCCGCTGTATCTCGCGACGGCGCGAGGCAACCGGGTCGTTGACATCGATGGCCTCGAATACGTCGACTTCGCCCTCGGCGACACCGGCGCCATGGCCGGCCACTCCCCGTCGGCGACAGTGGCAGCGGTGCGGGAGCGCATCGAGGTGGCCGGCGGCATCACGACGATGATGCCGAGCGAGGACGCTGAATGGGTTGCCGCTGAACTGACCCGCCGGTTCAGCATGCCGCTCTGGTCCTTCAGCCTCACCGCAACCGATGCCAATCGCTGGGCGCTGCGCTTGGCACGAATGGTCACAGGCCGCCCCAAGGTCATGGCCTTCGCTTACTGCTACCACGGCTCGGTAGACGAGACCTTTGTCGTGCTTGACGGTGACGGCGGCACGGCATCGCGCGAGGGAAATGTCGGTCCGGCGCTGGACGTGAACTCGACGACGCGGGTTGCCGAGTTCAACGATCTCGCTTCGGTCGAGCGCGGGCTGGCACACGGTGATGTGGCCGTGCTCATCATGGAGCCCGCGCTGACGAATATCGGCATCGTGCTCCCTGAACCCGGTTTCATGGACGGCGTCCGCGAACTGTGCACGAAGTACGGCACGCTCCTCCTCATCGACGAGACCCACACCATCTCGGCCGGCCCCGGCGGCTGCACCGAGGCCTGGGGCTTGGAGCCTGACATCTTCGTCATCGGCAAGAGCATCGGCGGCGGTATCCCCTGCGGCGCATATGGCATCACCCACGAGGTGGCCGACCGGGTCCGCAGCCATCCGACTGCGGACCTCATCGACGTGGGCGGGGTCGGCGGCACCCTCGCCGGCAACGTCCTCTCCACCGCCGCTATGCGTGCCACCCTCGAGCACGTGCTCACCGATGCGGCCTTCGATCACATGATCACGCTCGCAACCCGTTACCGGGAGGGTGTCGAGTCCGCCCTTGCCCGTCACGACATGCCCTGGAGCATTGAGCAGCTTGGTGCCCGGGCCGAGTATCGATTCACGTCGCCTGCTCCGGTGAGCGGCACGGCGTCGGCTGCCGCGCATGATGACGAGCTTGAGGAGTATCTCCACCTCCACATGTCGAATCGTGGGGTCCTCATGACCCCCTTCCACAACATGGCACTCATGTGTCCGGCGACGACCGAAGCTGATGTTGACCTGCACACCGCCCTGTTCGACCACGCACTTGCTGCCATTCGAAGCTAGTCAGGGCACGTCATCGTGAGGCCGTAGGCG
>WLOY01000163.1 GCA_009699015.1 Actinomycetota bacterium
CCACGGTCGCAACGACGACTGCCACGCCGACCATTCGGATCGACTGCGTCGAGGCCCTCGGCGACTTCTGCCACATGATGAATGCCGCCACTCCCACCATGACCGCGATACCTACGGCGAGCGGGAGCGCAAAGCGGTCCACTGTGGCCATCGTCGCGATCATGAGCAGCCAACATGATCCGACGCACCAACTACCTTGACGCAGGCCGAGCAAGAGTGCTGGGCGCTCTGCATTGAGGCTCTGGCACTTGCGAAGCAGGGCGCTCGTCGATGGCAGCATCTGCCACAGGCCGACAAGGCCCCAGCATGCGAGCAGAGCCACGGTCGAGCCAATCGCAAGACCAGTGAGGGCAAAGGCCGGGATCCCCACGGCGAACCAGCACGCAATGTACCCAAGCAGGAATGCTGCAGCCCGTCCCCTTGATCCTCGGGCGACTCGAGCGGTGGGGCGAAGGACCGTCGGCACCATCATGACGAGGCTCATCGCCGCCCACATGAAGGCGAAACCGATCGGGTCGTGATGCACAACGCGAACCTACGCTGCCACGGCCCTCGGCGGGAGTACTCAGGACAAATTCTTCATCGAGGTCGTGCTCGCGCGCCGCGGCCGCAGCCAGAGCATCGAGGATCGCTCCACCGCTGACCCCGGCCTCTGTCATCTCCGTCATGATGCTCAAGGAACCGGCCTCAGCGAGAAACCTCGTCGCAGGGAACGGTCGGGCGACCGCGACGCTGCTGTCGAGCAGGAGTTCCTCCGACAAGGGTTGCATTCGGCCTCCATCGATCAACTGTCGCACCGTCTCGTCAGTGATCTTCTCGCCACTTGACGGGATGATCCGAAGGCCGTCCCGCTCGACCAGCACGTCACCGGTGATTGGCTCGCTGCGGATGCCTGAGCCGTCGACCTCGATGCTTCCGGTCCGGCTTCCATGCCGCCCTGCGCTCGCAGGCCCTTTGGAATGACCAATCGCCCGACCGAGTCGATGGAGGCTCAAGCCAGAAAGTTACCGCTCCGATGCTGCCCAATTTGGCGAACCACCTACTCCACGGCCCCGCCAGCCGTACCAGGGGTCTAGTGGGCGAGTTGATGTCGCTATGAGGCCCAGATCCCAGACCAGAGCAACATCAACCTGCCCAAAGGTGGTCGGTGGGCTGGGTCTTTGGGCTGAGTCTGCGGCGATTCAGCTGTTCGGGTTGGTGTCCATGTCGGCTCCCGTTGCGACGTCGCCGATCTCCATTCGGACGACATCGCTCCGGTCTTTGAGGAACCGGCGTGCGCCCTCGTCACCCCTCGCGACCGCGATGACCTCCGCCCAGTGCTCATGCGCGAACTTCACGGGATGGCCCCGCTCGCCGTCGAAGGTCGCAGCCACGATCGGCCCCGGCGATTCAAGGATGCGACGCACTCCGAGGGCGGTGAGGCCCGGGAGGTCGACGAGCGTCACGATGACGGAGTCGACATCAGCCATGACGTCGAGCGCCGACAGGCCCGTCCGAAGCGATGACCCCATGCCCTCGGGCCAATCGTCGTTCACCACCACCACGGCATCGGGCACGTCACCGACCCACGCGCCCAGCACGACCATGACCGGCTCGCATCCGGCATCGCGCATGACCCGCACCGCACGGTCGACGAGCCTTTCGCCATCGAGGACGAACGGAGCCTTCGGGCCGCCGAACCGTACGCCGGCGCCGGCGGCGAGGACGAGGCCGGCGACCTTCACGTCCGGGTCACCCGATCGCCTGCCACCCGATCCCCTGTCATTCGATCTCGCGTCAACGCGGCGCACCGGGGTGGATGGGCCCGTGGGTCTCGGCCAGTCGAGAGCCCGACCCGCCCCACCGAGCCTGCACGATCTCGGCCGCGATCGAGATCGCCGTCTCCTCCGGGGTGCGGGCACCGAGGTCGAGGCCGATCGGCGAGTGCAGCCGGGCGCACTCGGCGTCGGTGAGCCCCGCCTCCTTCAACCGGGCAAGTCGATCCTCGTGCGTGCGGCGCGAGCCCATGGCCCCGATGTAGCCCGCATTCGTTCGCAGCGCGACCTGCAGCGCCGGAACGTCGAACTTCGGGTCGTGGGTGAGGACGGCGATGACGGTGCGCTCGTCGACGTCCTGCTTCTCGAGCCACCGGTGCGGCCAGTCGACGACCACCTCGTCGGCATCCGGGAAGCGCTTCTTCGTCGCGAACACCGGGCGCGCGTCGCACACCGTGACCCGGTAGCCGAGGACCTTGCCGACACGCACGAGGGCAGCGGAGAAGTCGATGGCCCCGAAGATGAACATCTGCGCGGGCGGCGCGTAGCTCAGTACGAAGACTTCGAGGCCCTCGCCGAGCCGCTCGCCCTCCGGTCCGTAGTGGAGAAAACCGGTGGCGCCCGCCGCAAGCATCCCGATGGCGTCCTCGCGGATCGTGTCGTCGAGCCGGGTGGTCCCGAGCGAGCCCTCTGCGCGATCGGGGCGGACCACGAGATGACGGCCGACGGAATGCGGGCCCTTGACAATGGTCGCGATCGCGACGGGCTCCTGCGCCGCGATGCTCGCAGCGATCCCCTCGAGCTCCGGCCAGGTCGACTCGTCGACCCGCTCGACGAAGACCTCGAGGATGCCGCCGCACGTCAGGCCGACCGCGAATGCATCGTCATCGCTCACGCCGTATGTCTCGAAGCGGGCCGTTCCGTCGCCGAGAACCTCTTGGCCCACCTCGAAAAGCGCTCCCTCGACGCAGCCGCCGCTCACCGACCCGACGGCCTCGCCGGAGTCGGTCACGAGCATCGACGCGCCAGCCGGACGGGGTGCCGATCGCCACGTGCGGACGACCGTCGCCATCGCAGCACTGCCCCCGCCCCGACGGACCTCGATCAGCTCATTGAGCACCTCACGCATGGCAGCCTCCTTCGCAGTTGTCCGGCAGGATCGAACACCAGGGTCAATAATGGCCGCATGTCAGCAATCCGGTCGGTCGAGGTGACCGAACGCCCCCTCGACCTCGACGCGATGCACCGGCTCGTCAGCGACGATCGAGTCGGCGCCATCGTGTCCTTCAGCGGAAATGTCCGGAACCATGACCACGGCCGAGCCGTGGCCTCGCTGCATTACGAGGGCCATCCGAGCGCCGCAGACGTGCTTCGCGAGGTGGCCGAGGACATCGCCGCCCGCTTCGAGGTCCTCACGCTCGCGGTCGCCCATCGCGTCGGACCACTGGGGATCGGCGACGCGGCCCTCGTCGCGGCGGTCGGGACGGCCCACCGAGGCGAGGCATTCAAGGCCTGCGAGGCCCTCGTCGACCTGACGAAGGAGCGGCTCCCCGTCTGGAAGCACCAGGTGTTCGAGGACGGAACGGATGAATGGGTGAACTGCGCATGAGCATGCTCGTCGATACGTTCAACCGGGCGCACCGCGACCTGCGCGTCTCCATCACCGACCGCTGCAACCTGCGATGCACCTACTGCATGCCCCCCGACTTCTCCGACTGGCTGCCGGGCGATCACCTCCTCAGCGTTGACGAATTGCTCCTCGTCATCGAGGTGGCGACCGAGCAGGGCATCGAGAACATTCGCCTCACCGGGGGTGAGCCGCTCGTCCGACCCGACGTCGTCGAGATCGTCCGCCGCGTCAAGGCCCTCCCCCTCGCGCCGAAGGTGTCGCTCACGACGAATGCCCTGCGACTCACCGAACTCGCGCAGCCCCTCGCCGATGCAGGCCTCGAGCGGGTGAACGTCAGCCTCGACACCCTCGACCGCGAGCGTTTCAAGACCCTTACCTTCCGTGACCGGTTCAATGACGTCATCGCCGGGATCGAGGCCGCACAGCGTGCCGGCCTCACCCCGCTCAAGGTCAACGCCGTGCTCATGCGGGGCGTCAACGACGACGAGGCAATTCCGCTCCTGCGCCACTCGGTCGCCAACGGCTGGAACCTGCGCTTCATCGAGCAGATGCCCCTCGATGCCCAGGGGTCATGGGAACGGGCCGAGATGATCTCGGCCGCCGAGATCCTCGAACTGCTGTCGGCGGAGTTCGACCTCGTGGCCGTCCCGACCCGGGGCTCGGCTCCGGCGGAGGAGTTCACCGTCGACGGTGGTCCGATGACCGTCGGTATCATCGCGAGCGTCTCAAAGCCCTTCTGCGCGGCCTGCGATCGCTTGCGCCTGACGGCCGACGGTCAGATCCGCAACTGCCTGTTCGCCCGCGACGAGACTGACGTCAGGGCCACCCTGCGCGATCCGTCGATCACCGAGGCCGAACGCCGCGATCGCATCGCCCGCCTTTTCGCATCATCGGTGCTCGCGAAGCTGCCCGGTCACGGGATCAACGACCCCTCGTTCATCCAGCCGGACCGGCCAATGTCGGCGATCGGCGGATAGCGGCCGCTCGCGAATCGCAGGGCAGATCCGGGTATGGCCGGCTGGGGTCAGCCGCCGGCGAACGGCGGGAGGACGTCGACCCTGACGCCGGGATCGAGTCGGATGGCCGTCAGATCCCCATGCACGGCAACGCCATCGACGAGGTAGCTGCAGCGGGGCCTTACCTCCGCGAACCCCGGATGCTCATCCGCAACTCGGTCGAGAATCCCCGACAGGGAGCCACACGGCATGGCGAGTTCATTGGCCCCGACAGCGGCCCGCGCCGCCGCGAAGAAGTGCATGCGCACCTCGCCTGACTCCATGCCCTGAGCGTAGGACACGCGTGCTCGGGGCGTGCTCAGGGCGTACGCACGGCGAACAATCACAACCCTTGGCGCGAAGCCCGAAACAGGTCTATCGTGAGATGCACCACATTAACGCGCTCGTCTTCGCACGTGCCTAATATGGCCGTGCCCGCCATGGAGGATCAATGGATCTGCAGAACTCGTTCATCGTGCCGGCCGACATCGACACCGCCTGGAAAACTCTCCTTGACGTTGAGTCGATCGCGCCCTGCATGCCAGGTGCCACCCTGACATCGTTTACCGGCGAGGAGTTCACCGCCTCGGTAAAGATCAAGCTCGGCCCCGTCACACAGAACTTCAACGGCGAGGGCAGCTTCACGAAGCGCGACGAAGCCACGCACACCGCGGTCATCAACGCGAGCGGCAAGGAAATCCGCGGCGGCGGCTCGGCATCGGCGATCATCACGGCAACCCTCGTGTCAGAGGGCCCGAACAGCACTCGAGCCGACGTCCTCACCGAGCTCACCATCACGGGCAAGGTCGCCCAGTTCGGCAAGGGTGTCATCACCGACGTCTCGAAGAAGCTCATCGACCAGTTCGCGACGAACCTTCAGTCAGTCATCGCGGCAAAGAGCGCAGCCGCTTCGGCAGCCCCCGGCGAGGTTGTCGCGGCACCCGTCATCCAGGCAGCGGACAGCATCGACCTTCTCGGCGCCGCCGGAGCACCAGTGCTCAAGCGCGCTATTCCAATCGCGATCGGTGTCGTCGTGATCGTCGGCATCATCGTGTACCTCATCGTGAAGTAGTGACCTCGCCGCTTCATCGATTCAACAGGCTTTCGATTCATCGATTCAAAGGAACGTGCACGTGCCAAGGAAACCAATCGAACGGAAAGGCGTGACGGATGCAAACACCAGCACCTGTGGACTATGTCCGCGCAACGTCCGTTGCTGACGCACTCAGTCTGCTTCAGCAGCACGGCGACGAGGCTCGACTCCTCGCAGGGGGCCACAGCCTCCTGCCCATGATGAAGCTACGGCTCGCCCGGCCCGACATCCTCGTCGACATCAATGATCTCGACGAACTGCGCGGGATCCGGGTCGAGGGCAATGAGATCGTCGTCGGCGCGATGGTCACCCACGCCGAGATCCTCT
The DNA here is from genome assembly GCA_009699015.1 of Actinomycetota bacterium. GTDB lineage: Bacteria > Actinomycetota > Actinomycetes > S36-B12 > S36-B12 > WLND01. The sequence goes on from WLOY01000163.1 coordinate 5,800, forward strand.
CCTCGCCGATCCTCTTCGAGCACTACCCGATCTTCCGCGAGGCCGAGAAGGTCATCGCCGACCCGATCGTTCGCAACAAGGGCACCATGGGCGGCTCGATGTGCCAGGCCGACCCCGCCGAGGACCTTTCCGCCGTCGGCGCTGCCCTCCGCGGAACGGTCGTCATCCAGAACGCCGAAGGCCGCCGAACCGTCCCGATGCGCGAGTTCCACGAGGGACCGTACGAGACGAAGGTCGCCGACGGCGAAATCCTCGTCGAGGTCCGCTACCCGATCCTCCCGGGCGCCGGAAGCGCCTACGAGAAGGTCGAACGCCGCTCGGGTGACTGGGCCGTCTGCGCCGCGGGCGCCTGCGTCACGATCAGTGGCGGCGTGTTCACCTCGGTCGGCATCGGCATCGGCGCCGTCAACGCCGAGCACTTCACCGCCGTCGACGCAGAGGCCTACCTCGTCGGCAAGGAGCCGACAGCGGAGAACATCGCCGCTGCCGCCCAGATGGCCGCGGATTCGTGCGATCCGTCGGCCGATCAGCGCGGCCCGGCAGACTACAAGAAGCACCTCGCAATGGAACTGACCAAGCGCGCACTGACTCGTGCGGCTGCAGCGGCTAAGGGAGCCTGACGTGGAAATCAGCATGAAGATCAATGGTGCGGAGGTGACGCACGACGTCGAGTCGCGCACCCTTCTCGTGCACTTCGTTCGCGAGAACGCCGGCCTTCGCGGCACCCACTGGGGCTGCGACACCTCGAACTGCGGCGCCTGCGTCCTGTGGGTCGACGGCACCCCCGTGAAGAGCTGCACCATGCTCGCCGCCTCGGCAGCCGGCCACGACATCACCACCGTGGAGGGCCTCGAGAAGGACGGCAAGCTCGATCCGATCCAGCAGGGCTTCATCGAGTGCCACGGACTGCAGTGCGGTTTCTGCACCCCCGGCATGCTCATGACCGGCCGCTGGCTCCTCGACAACAACCCCAAGCCCAGCGAAGAGGAGATTCGCGAGGGCATCTCCGGGCAGCTGTGCCGCTGCACCGGCTACAAGAACATCGTCGACTCCATCCACTGGGCCGCCGATCACCCCGCAGAGAATGAGGTGTCCGCATGACCGCCGTCCAAGAAGTGCCAATCAGCGCCGGGGGCAACCCAATCGGATTCGGCAGCATGAAGCGCGTCGAGGATCAGCGCTTCGTCCGCGGCCAGGGCAACTACGTCGATGACGTCAACCTGCCCGGCATGCTCCACAGCGCGATTCTCCGCAGCCCCTGGGCGCACGCCCGCATCAAGTCCATCGATACCTCCGCGGCCCTGGCCCTACCCGGTGTCATTGCCGTGCTGACAGGCAAGGATCTCGAGGGCATCCCGCGGCCGAGCCTGCTCGGCGACAACTTCGCCTGGATGCCGACCCTGTCGTACGACACCCAGGCGGTGCTCGCAACCGACAAGGTGCGCTTCCAGGGCCAGGAGGTCGCGTTCGTCATCGCCGAGTCGCGCTACATCGCGAAGGATGCCGTCGAGCTCATCGACGTCGACTACGAGCCACTCGAGCCGGTCATGGATGCCAAGCGTGCGATGGATCCGGGCGCACCGGTCATCCGCGACGACAAGGGCCAGACCGACAACAGCATCACCGATGTCCACGGTCACAAGACCTGGGAGTCCGGCAA
>WLOY01000164.1 GCA_009699015.1 Actinomycetota bacterium
GCGGCGAGGTCGCGGGCTTTGGGGCTGAGCTCCTCGTTGCGCGACAACGGCAGCACCGCAGCCTTGACCGGCGCCAGCCGAGGATCAAGGCGCAACACCGTGCGTTTATCCACCCCGCCCTTGGCGTTGGGGGCCTCGTCCTCGGCGTAGGCGTCGAGGAGGAAGGCGAACACGGCACGGTTGAGGCCAGCTGCAGGCTCGATGACGTAGGGCACCCAGCGCTCGTTCTTGTCCTGGTCGAAGTACGACAGGTCGGTGCCGGAGTGCTCGCCGTGAGTCTTCAGGTCGAAGTCGGTGCGGTTCGCGACGCCCTCGAGCTCTGACCACTCCGAGCCAGCGAACCTGAAGCGGTACTCGATGTCGACGGTGCGCTTGGAGTAGTGGCTGAGCTTCTCCTTCGGGTGATCGAAGTAGCGCATGTTCTCGGGATTCATGCCCAAGTCGATGTACCAGTTCCAGCGCTGCTCGAGCCAGTAGTCATGCCACTGCTCATCGCTGCCAGGCTCGACGAAGAACTCCATCTCCATCTGCTCGAACTCACGGGTGCGGAAGATGAAGTTGCCCGGGGTGATCTCGTTGCGGAAGCTCTTGCCGGTCTGGCCGATGCCGAATGGCGGCTTCTTGCGGGCAGAGTTCATGACATTGAGGTAATTGACGAAGATGCCCTGCGCAGTTTCGGGGCGGAGGTAGTGCACGGCTCCGGCATCCTCGACCGGACCGACGGTGGTGCGGAGCATGCCGTTGAAGTCACGCGGCTCGGTGAAGTCGCCCTTCGTGCCGCAGTTCGTGCACACGATGTCGGCCAGTCCATTTGCCGGAGGCTTTGAGTGCTTCTCCTCGTAGGCCTCGATCAGCTGGTCGGCGCGCCAGCGCTTATGGCACTTCTTGCACTCGGTGAGCGGGTCGGCGAAGGCGCCGACATGGCCGGAGGCCTCCCATACCTGGGGCGCAAGGATGACCGACGAGTCCAGGCCGACGACGTCGTCGCGGCCGCGAACGACGGCCTGCCACCACTGGCGACGGACATTGTCCTTGAGCTCGACGCCGTTGGGGCCGTAGTCCCATGCGGAGCGGCTACCGCCGTAGATCTCGGACGACTGGAACACGAAGCCCCGTCGCTTGCACAGGTTGACGACTGCATCGACACGATCGGCTGCCATGACGCGCTCCTCTTCTTTGAGCGCAACGTGCGCTCCACTCCGGCTGGTTGTCGGCGGATGTGGCCAGTCTACGAGCCGCTATTGACGATCGAGCAATCGCTGCGCGGTGTCGTCGTCGATCGTGTCGAAGTCGGCGTAGTGCCATGCGAGCGACCTGCGGCCGAGCGGCATGTCGACGGCGATGATCTGGTCGTACAGGTGCGCGAGATTGGCCATGGCCTCGCGCGAGCAGACCGGCACGGCCAGGATGAGGCGGCTGGGACCGGCCTCGCGCAGAGCGATGGCCGCCGCACGGGCAACGGAACCGGTCTCGACGCCGTCGTCGATGACCACCACGACATGCCCGCTGACCTCAGGGGTCTTGCCGACGACGGGCCCATCGTCGGTCCGCGTGATCGGCAGCGCGATCGCCTTGCTGCCCAGGGCATGTGCCACCGGGATCGCGACCGGGACGCCGTTGGGGATCGCCGCGAGGACGATGACAGGGCCGGTGACGTCCAACTTCTCGATGACGCGGACGGCGAGCACCCTTCCGGCATCAGCGAGATTCACGAAGGAGGTCATGACGTGACCGCTGCGATATCGGGCCCCGCCGCGAAACCGAGCCCGATCGAGCCGGCATCAGCAGCCAGGCCGCTCATGCCCTCGCGCGTGCCCTCCGGCGTGCGCGCGTGGACGATCTCGAACGCTGACGGCTCGTCGATCGCCATGGAGAGGAACGGGATGGCCGCGAGCTTCACCTCATACGACGACAGTGCGCGACGGTAGGCACCGATGCCCTCCCATCTCGTCGTGATGACGCGCAGCGACTCTTCGTCGGTCGACTGTCCGAGGTCGGCTTCGACGAAACCGGGGCGCTCGGCGAGGACCGCTATCGCGGCTCGCGCGTCGAGCGCGAACTGCTGCGCCCGTTCCGTCGGGACGAGGAATCGGGAGATCACGACGAGGCCGGGAGCGGACGCATTAGAGTCGAACACGGGATGGACGCTAGTCCACCTCGCTGGAGCGCGGTGGACGCTGGTCTGCCTCGCTGGAGCGCGGGCGTCAGCGGCGCACGCCGGGAATCGCGGAGGATCAATGGCCAAGCAGGGCAACGACCAGCCGAGCGGCGTGCGGGGTCCTGGGGGGCCGCCGCCCATTCCGCCGAAGGCCACCGCGAAGCCCGCGGCCCGTGGCGCCTCGTCAGGCGGTTCATCGAAGCCTGCCCGCTCGCCCAAGCTCAGCAACCCGGCGAGCCCGACCCGCTCCGCCCTCGAGAAGAAGAGCTACCCACTCCTCGTGACGTTGCAGCGGGTGCCGCGCTGGGTCATGGTGGTCCTGCCTGCGGCGCTGCTCTTTCTCGGCCTCATCCAGACCGGGGGCCTGGCCTGGCTCGGCGGAATCCTGCTCCTGCTTGTCGCGGTCTTCCTCGCCTGGCTCCTCGTGCTGTCCTGGCCGGTGCTCACCATGGGCTCGCGCACGCTGCGGTTGGTGACCGTCGTCGCCGTCGTCGGGATCGCGGTCTTCAAGTTCATGGGGCGCATCTAATCTGAATTGACATTCATTTTCATTAGTGTCAGGCTCCTGCCATGACACGCCTCCTCATCGGCCTTGCCTCCGCGTCCCTTCTCCTTGCCGCCTGCGCCACCTCCACGGTCAGCCCGGCATCCGGCCCCTCAGGGAGCGCCCCGGCCGGCGCCCCCGACGGCTCCGCGGTTGCACGGCCGACGATCGTCGCGGCCTTCTACCCCCTCGAGTACGCCGCCCGCGCAATTGGCGGCGATGCAGTCGACATCGTCGGCCTCACCCCTCCGGGCGGGGAGCCGCACGACCTCGAGCTCAGCGCAGCCCAGGTGGCCGAGATCGCCAGCGCCGACCTCGTCCTGTACGTCAAGGGCTACCAGCCGGCTGTCGACGAAGCGGTCGCCCAGCAGGCAGCAGACCACTCCCTCGACGTCTCAGCGGGCCTCACCCTCCTGCCGGCCGAACACGCAGCCGGGCATGAAGGGGAGCCCGCCGGCGAGGAGGGCGCCACGGATCCGCACGTGTGGCTGAACCCCCTCAACATGGCGGGAATCGGCACGGCGATCACCGAACGGCTCTCCGCGAGCGCCCCCGATGGCTCCGCAGCATTCGCCGCGAACAATGAGCGCCTCGGATCCGAGATGGCAACGCTCAACGAGCAGTTCACCGCAGGGCTCGCGTCCTGCCGCTCCCGCATCATGGTCGTCAGCCACGAGGCCTTCGCCTACCTCGGCTCCGCCTACGGATTCACCCAGGTCGGCATCTCCGGGCTCTCCCCGGACGCCGAGCCAAGCCCTGCCCGAATGCGCGACGTTGCCGACCTCGTCACCCGCGAGGGGGTCACGACGATCTACTACGAGACCCTCGTCGATCCCAAGGTCGCCAAGACCCTCGCCGACGAAACCGGCGCCACGAGCGCGGTGCTCGACCCGATCGAAGGTCTCGTGGCAGGATCTGCGGAGTCGTACCCGACGATCATGGCCAGCAACCTGGCCACCCTCCGCACCGGGCAAGGATGCACGTGAGTGCTGGCAGCGTCGTCACGGTCAACCGCGCATGCGTCGAGTTCGACGGCGACCACGTGCTCGAGAACGTCGACCTGTCCATCGATCAGGGCGAGTTCATCGCCCTCCTCGGACCGAACGGCAGCGGCAAGACCACGCTCATCCGGGCGATCCTCGGCCTCCAGCCACTCGAGCACGGCAAGGTCGCCCTCTTCGGCACCCCGCTCGCGCGCTTCCGCGACTGGCACCGGGTCGCGGTCGTCCCCCAGCGGCTGCCCGGTGCCACGAGCATCCCGGTCTCCGTCTGGGAGGCCGTCCTCTCCGGATCCATCACGCCGAGGGGACGGTGGCGGCCATTCCCGCGCTCCTCTCGGCAGGCGGCCCAGCAAGCCCTCGAATCGGTCGGGCTGTGGTCCCGCCGGCATGACCGGCTCGACACCCTCTCCGGAGGGCAGCAGCGCCGGGTGCTCATCGCCCGGGCGCTCTCGACATCACCCGACCTCCTCGTCATGGACGAGCCCACGGCCGGACTCGACACCGCGAACCTCCAGGCCCTGACCGCCCTCCTCGCCGATCTCCACGCGGCCGGCACCACGATCATCGTCGTCACGCACGAGCTCACCGGCATCAGCGACCTCGTCACCCGCGCAGTCGTCCTGCGCAACGACCATCACGAGTCCGTGAAGTACGACGGGCCACCGCCCGTGCCCGCCGACTTCGACGACGATGTCCACCCCCACCACGATGACCTCCCCGAGCCTCCGCCGCCCGTCGAACTCGATCCCGCATGAGCATCCTCAGCTACGACTTCATGCAGCGGGCCCTCATCGCCGCAGCGCTCGTCGGGCTCCTCGCCCCCCTCATCGGCGTCTTCCTCGTCCAGCGCCGTCTCGCCCTCCTCGGCGACGGCATGGGCCACGTGGCGCTCACAGGAGTCGGCCTCGCCTTCCTCCTCGGAACCGCCCCGATCCCGACCGCGATGGCAACCGCGGCACTCGGTGCATTCCTGATCGAGTTCATCCGCTACCGAAGCCGCACCGCGGGCGATGTCGCACTCGCCCTGCTGTTCTACGGCGGGATCGCCGGTGGCGTCCTGTTCGCCTCACTCGCACCGGGCAAGGCATCATCCTCGCTCAACGCCTACCTCTTCGGCTCCCTGTCCACCGTTGCCAGCGGCGACGTCATCGCACTCCTCGCGCTCTGCCTCGTCGTCATCGCGCTCCTCGCGATCTTCGGACGTGAGATGTTCGCAATGAGCCTCGACGCAGAACTTGCAGCGGTGCAAGGGATTCGCGTGCGAATGATGAGCACGCTCCTCGCCGTGCTCGCCGCAGTCGTCGTCGTCGTCGGCATGCGCGTCGTCGGGCTCCTGCTCGTCAGCGCGATCATGATCGTCCCCGTGGCCGCAGCCCAGCAGGTCACCCGATCGTTCAGGGCGACAGCCGCCCTCGCCGTCCTCCTCGGCCTCGTCGCGAGCGTGAGCGGCCTGGTCACGTCCTTCGTGGTCGAGGTCCCCCCGGGACCGACCATCGTCCTGGAGGCTCTCGCCCTCTTCGCGGTGCTCGCCGTGATCGCCGTGCCACTGCGCAGGCGCCGCAGCCGGTCCGAATGACGGCTATCGCCCGCTCGCTGACGCGACTTCAGTCGTAGGGGTTCGTCGGCTCCTCGATCACGACGAGCCCGGCAACGTCAACCAACGGGATCGTCTCCTCCGTGCCAACTTCCTCAGACGGGATCCAGGTGCCTGTGAGGGTCACCCAGGTCCCCTCGGGTAGCAGGCCCGCATCGGGCGGGATGTTGACCGGCCGCACCTTCGAAGCGAAGGCGTCGGCGGCGCAGCAGTTGAGCTGCATCCGGGCGAGCAGCCACGATCCGTCCGGCTGGGCGAGGACGAAGCCGGTGAGGGAGACGGATCGGCCGACCAGCGTTCGACCCCCGTCCCAGACCGCGCGCGTCACGTAGTCCGAGAGGTAGAGCGTCACCGGGTCACCCGGCGGCAGCGGTGCCATGGACCGGTCCGTCGCGATCGAGTTCGTCGTGTCGCGAGACGCCGAGTACGCCCCCAGTGCCGGCGGCGCGACGAGGAAGATCGTGAGCACCGGGATGAGCAGGAGCCAGGCAGCGCGCGGTCCGGAATGGGCATGGCCATCATCGGCGGCCTCCGTCGGCGTTCCAGATTCGGCGCCGCTCGCGCCGGACGCGGGCCTTGCACGCATCGCGTCGATGAGCAGCCAAGCCCCCAGCACGACCAGGATCACGCCAGACACCAGCAGCCACGGCCGCATCGACTCCTTCACGTAGTTGAGGTAGGTCGTGCCCCAGGAGATGCGGAGGGTGGCGATGCCGACGAGCAGCAGGATGATCGACTGGATCTCACGCGTCATGAGAGGAGCCACCAGCCGACGAGACTACTCACGGCCACCGCCACCACGAATGTCGTCGGCGCAAAGCGCACGGCGAACGCCCGGCCGAAGATCCCCGCCTGCATCGACATCAGTTTGAGGTCGATCATCGGCCCGACGACCAGGAACGCGAGCCGAGCGGTCAGCGAGAAGGACGTGAAGCTCGCCGCGACGAAGGCATCGGCCTCGGAGCAGATTGAGAGGACGACGGCTAGAAGGGCAAGGCCCAGGACTGCGAGCACCGGATTGCCCGAGATCGACTCCATCCACTCCGACGGCATCGCGACATTCATCGCGGCGGCTGCCAGGCCCCCAACCACGAGGAACCCACCGGCGTGGAGGAAGTCATGGCTCGCGGTGAGCCGGAAGGTGTGGAATGGGGTGCTGCCCTCGAGGTGCGTCCGCTCAGGCATCCGCAGCCATTTCGCGCGGCCGAATCTCAGCCATAGCCATCCCATGAACACGGCGGTCGCGAATGACGCGACGAGTCGCGCCAGCACCATCTGCGGCTGCCCGGGGAAGGCCACGAAGGTGGAGACGAGCACGATCGGGTTGATCGCCGGCGCCGAGAGCAGGAATGCCAAGGCCGCGGCAGGGGCGACACCCCTAGCCATGAGCGACCCCGCGACGGGCACGGATGCGCATTCGCAGCCCGGCAGCAGGAGCCCGGCCGCTCCCGCAACCGGAACCGCGACGACGCGATTTGCCGGCAGGGCGCGCTGCCAGAACGATTTCGGGACGAACGCGCCGATGGCTGCCGACAGCAGCACGCCAACGACAAGGAACGGCAGGGCCTGAACGATGATCGAGACGAATACCGTCGCCGCGGTTTGGAGCGCCGGGTTGTCGAACATGCTGACCAAGCGGGGCTGCGCGACCACCAGCACCACGGCACCCACCGCCAGGATCTCAAGGGCGCCGAATCTCAGGCGCCGTCGAGCCGCCGTCGGCTGACCGCTCACGTGAAGTCCGGCGCTTGATTCGGGACGGCTCCCCCGTACCGGCGATCGCGTGACGCATAGAGCTCACACGCGTGCCACAGGTGTCGCCTGTCGAAGTCCGGCCACAGGGTGTCGAGGAACACCATCTCCGCATAGGCCGACTGCCACAGCAGAAAGTTGCTCGTGCGCTGCTCGCCGGATGAGCGGAGAAAGAGGTCGACGTCGGGCATGTCGGGCTCGTCGAGGTAGCGGCTGATCATGCGCTCGTCGATCTTCTCCGGATTCACCGTGCCGGCCTTGACGTCGCGGGCGATCGCGGCGACGGCATCGGCGATCTCGGCCCGGCCCCCGTAGTTCACGCACATCGTGAGCGTGAGCCTGGTGTTCTTGGCCGTGAGCTGCTCGGCCTCCTCGAGCTCCTTGATGA
>WLOY01000165.1 GCA_009699015.1 Actinomycetota bacterium
GGCGGAAGCCGATTCGAGCACCTCAAGCAGGGCGGCCTGGTTGATGCAAGCCGTAGCGAGGAAGCTGTCGCGGTCCAGCCCCAGCCACTTCGCTCCGTCCGGGGCGCCAGCGCTCATGATCTCGTCCGAAACGTCGCGCGCAAGGACGATGTCCGTGGCCCGCGAGTCAACCCTGCCTGCTAGGTCCTGCCGAAGTTGGATCGTGCGGCCGTCATCGAGGACAACGGTGACCTCCGCCAACCAGGCGTCGCTATCCCAAGGCTTGTGCAGCTCGGCGAACTGCCTGTCCTTCTTGCTCATCCCTGGCCCACGGCGACGCCCGCAGAGTCCGGCGTAGATCGCGGCATGCCACGAGGACTTGGCGGATTCGTTTCGCCCGACGATGACCGTCATCCCGCTGGCCAATTGCAGCGACTCCCCGGCCAGTGGTCCGAACGCCTCTGCGGAGACCGATTGGATGCGCATGTCAGTTCACTTCCAGGTCGCCGGAACGGCCATCGAGGGCCCTGAGCCCGGTGATCAGGACCCGGCGCTTGGCATCCTCGTCGAGGTCAGACTCCAGTACCTCCCGCGTGAACTGCCCGCGCACGGTCGCTTCGGCCTTGAACGCCTCGACGTCGTACGCAACGGTCAGTCGACCCAGGCGAGGGACGAACGCATCTAGGTGCTCACCCAAGTGTCGGAAGTCGCCCACCTTCATGTCCACGTCGGGGCCGATCTCCCCTGTGATGGTTGCTCGGACCGTACCTTTCAGGCCTGCGATGGCTGTGGCCACCCGCTGGCCTGCTTCGGTGCTGTTCGTGATCCCCGTGACGTCGACCGGGACATCGTGAACAATGCTCGCCGCGACGGGGATGGTTTCCCGGTCAACGCTGCCGTCAGCGTGCACGGCAACGAGCACGGCCCCTCGCACGCCCACCTCCCCGAAGGCGAGGGGGTCCGGATTGCCTGGATAAGTGTGCCAATCGCCCATCTGCGGGGTATGGAAATGCCCCACGAGCGCGTGATGCAGGCCTGCAGCGGGGATCTGCTCAGCCTGAAACGGCGCATGCGCCACCTTCCCGGACTCCTGCCACGCGAAAGCCCCCTGCTCCGACCCGTGGAAGAGTGCAACGTTGATGCCACCGCGGTCGACGGCGAACCCGTCGAGGAATCCATCGGTGTTTGCCGGTGCGCGGTGTGCCGCACCCCAAAGGGTGAATCCATCGGCCAACTCCACCGGAGTCAGCCGGTCCTCGGTGAAAATGTGGACGTTTGGGGTCCAGGTTTCCTGCCGATAGATGCTCTGCGGCCCGTACCAGTCGTGGTTGCCAGGCGAGATGAGCACGGGGATACCGATGGACCCGAAGAGGGTGCGCAGGAACGCAGACGTGTCCGGAGCGAACAGCTCCTGCTCGTACAGGTCGCCCGCCACCAGAAAGGCATCGACCTTCCGCTCATCCGCGACGGCCACCGCGCGTTCCAATGAGGCACGGATGGCGCGACGGCGGTCACGCGCCACCTCAGGCCCCGCCCAGGTGAATGGCGTGTCCAGATGGACGTCTGACACGAGGAGAAGCCGCATGATCCCCCAATCATCGATTTCGCATGAGTCTAGATGTGTCACCACGCCGAGGTGTCGAATGGCAAAAATGCGAACTTTGGGCTGCAATGACGTAACCGTTAGTAATTTTTGGAGCAGGAGTGGCCGATCCCCAGCGGATCCAGCCGAGAGATTCACCCGACAAAGCCGTATGGGGCGGCCAGCAACGAGTTGTCTCCAGCGCCCTCGGAGCCCAGCGCAAGTCCGTACATTGGGCTCGTGAGTGAACAATCCGAACCCGGCGCATGCGAGGTGTGTTCGCTATCCAAGGACGGCCTGGAGCAAGTTGGTGAAGACCTCCACCACCGAGCCTTCGCCCACTTCTATCCCCCGGAACATCACTGGAGAACCTCTTACCAAAGCGATGTTCTCTATCGGTGCCCGGCATGCGGCACTATGTGGCTGCACCAGTACTGGGAGATTGATACTCCGGAGACTGCGCTGGAGGAGTGGGGTCTTCGAAACTACGAGTGGACCTACTTAACTTCAGACGCTGTAGAAGAAATCGGCGAGGCGCTCATATCCGGTGTGCTTATCCCCCAGAACCGCTTCCGCACCTGACTCGGATCGCGCCTCACGGCAGTTGGCATGCCGAAGTTGCGTGATCGCTCGCGAACTCGGACGAAGATCCGTCGAGCCCCTGCCTGCGCCCTGCCTCAGAGGCCCCGAGAACCTGCGATCTGGATCGTGAACGGGCTCTTGCCGAGTACAACCTTGGTCCCAAGCCCCACGATGGTCGTGCGGTCGGCCGGGACTGGCATCGGTGGCTGGAACTGGCCTAAATGGCCCTTGACCTGTCGGCGCAGCGTTGTTCCTCGCTCCGTGTTGTTATCCCGGACGTGGAGTGTTCCTTCGGTGTTAGTCAATTCAACATGCCTCTCAGCAAGAAAGGTGAGCGCTTCGTCGGCTTCCTCTTCGTCGCCAACAGTGACAACATCGTCACCTTGTCCTCTCCCCACGAACGTGCGCTCTCCGTCTTCCAGCACGAAACGACACAGCTCATCTGGTCCACGCATGATCTTGATCCAGATGGGTGACTGCCATGGAGCGCCCCGGTCAACGAATCCCCCACACGATGGGCACACAGGATCTCGCCGCTCGAACCGTGGAATAGCCACGAGTGTCTCCCGGCAACCAGTGTCACGACAGAACCATCGGTATGAGAGTTCCGGTGCGTCTTCCGCTATCCCGAGTTCCTTGAAGATCTGTTTCTGCGCTCGGGCGCTGATCACAGCGCTCAAAAGTCTCTCCAGGGATCGTTCCTGAAGCCTTACGTTCTCGCCTCTGACGACCCAGCCCACGAGGCGAGCTTGATGCAGGCCCGCGAGCTTTCGATGATCCACGTATCGGTCGTTGCTCAGTGCGATTCCACTCGATGCGACCGCCCGTGCAAGGACCTCCGTGTCCGCGTCCGCGACCACAACGGCTGCGCCCGAGTTGACCATCGAAGTGAGTCGCCCCTGATCCGTGGCGGAGAGGGCACGCGGCAGGGTGGAGTCGGCAATGAGCGTGAAGTCTGGTTGTCCGGCGTGATCTCGAAGCCAAACTGCGCGTAAGCGATCCCACCGGGAAAGAGCCGCATGGTCAGCACTGAATCCGAGGAGCGGGTCCTTAGCGACATTCGACAAGTCGACGAAGACTGCCTCAACCCCGTCCATGAAGTCCTGCTCCTACGCCAGGATTCGCATGTCGGCCTCAAGACTGGACCAGGCACTCAGCATCTCGGCAGCCGTTGCAAAGCGATGGGTCTCCTGCGGTGCGACTGCACGCATGAAAAAATCGGCGACAGCTTCGCTGGCATCCGGCCGGATCGTCCGTGCATCGGCCGGCATGGGTACGGCAGCCTGCCCTTGGCCGTTCTGCAAACGGGAAGCATATGGATGATCCCCGGTCACTAGCTCGTAGAGGATGACTCCCACTGCGTATCGGTCGACGAAGCTGTCGACCCGGGGTCCCCAGGCCATGAAATCCGGAGGCATGTATCCGCGAGTGCCAGCAACATCGGTCTTTTGGCCGGTGTCCCGGGTGAGATTGAAGTCGATGAGCTTCACAACCCCCAACGTGTCGATCATCACGTTCGCGGGCTTGATGTCCCGGTGGACCACACCGAGGGACTCGAGGTAGGAAAGAGCGCCGATCAATTGCTCGCCTGTCCGAAAGATGCCCGAACCGCTCATGGCCGAAGGGCCACTCGTGTACTCCCAGAGAGTTGTCCCTTCAATCCACTCCGAGATCACCATCCATTCACCACGGCTCGTGACTGGAATAGGCCCCATGACACGGACGATGTTGGGATTGGTGAGAGCCTCGAGTGCCTTCACCTCTTGACGCAATGCAGCGTCGGCAAGCTCCGGATAGGGCGCGGCCGGGTCGGTTCTAAATAGTTTTCCCGCCACGATTCGCCCGTCGAAATCACGTTCGACCCGGTAGATAGTGCCAAAGGCGCCCTGCGCTCCAAGGGGCTGATCGATGACTTTCCCAAACCCAACGAGGTGGAAGTCAGGAGGAAGTGGGTCGGGTAGGAGCGCCGGCAGGCCGCCGCTGTTGGCAGGGGCGACCGGCCCGAGGTCCGGAAACTCGGAATCGAGTACGCCGCGAAGTTCGATGCTCTCGGGGCAATCGGGTGTGAAGAGAGGCCCACCGTCGACGGAGTAGCCGAGGTCCACAGCGCCGAATTCATCGGCCCCGATGTGCGCTTGGGCCTCCTTCACGCGGCGACGCGCTACGGTCGCCATCTCCATGGCCCACTGCAGGTCCTCAGTCGACACGGGCACTTCAGGGTCCGGATACATGAGTTTGAGGAGGCCATCGACAGTCTTGTCCACGGCCTCGTTGTCTCGACCGCGCCACGAGTCGTTGTGGCGGATTCGTTCGTGCACCCCGACGACTCGATTCTCGGCGCGCAATTCGTGCCACCACTGTGCGAGGAGGTCGCTGACGAGTCCGTAATGGTCCGTCTTCTGGTCCCTTCCGACGGCGGGAATATCCCAGCCAGGCACGTAAGCGTGCAGCCGGTCCATAAAGGCTGTGTCATCCCGCATCGCCTCAGGCATTGGTCCGAGAAGATGTCCCCGACGCAATTGCGTTGCCACGTCGACCTCGAAGTTTCCAAGGAACGCCATGCCGCCTTCGGCGCGAATGCTCTCCCGGCCCCGAGCGAACTCGCCGCTGGCCATGTATCCCTTCATCACGTTGATGCCGTCGCGGTCATTGAATCGAATCCCGGCGATCTCATCGAATGCGATCACGTCGTGCTGTGTCACAAGGCCGCGCTGACCGGAGGCATTGTTGACGAAGAGCTGGGCAACAGTGGTCTGACCTCCCGACAGCAGATATGCGTATGGGGAGACTTGCTGGAACAAGTGAGACTTGCCGGTGCCTCGCGGCCCCAGTTCAATCATGTTGTAGTTGCGTACGACGAAGGGAACCATTCGCAGGAAATACGCGTCCTGGGCTCTCGCATCGAGTGCCGTTGGCTCCAAGCCGACACTGCGTAGGAGGAAGTCCTTCCACTCCCGCGTGGTCATCAGGGCCCTGGCTTCCTTCAAGCGGTCGAGCCCAGCGCGAGCGTGGGCCTGAATCGGGCGGACCTCGGTGACCACGAATGGTCGAGGCTGGCCCGGGGTGTAGGCCAGCCCGATTTGCGCGTAGAACCCGCCGGTGAGCATGCGGTCGTTGTCGATAACGATCTGCGATGAGATCACGGCGTCGTCGATTTGCAGGCTTGGCAACGAGGCTACGTATTCATCGGCACGTGGGTCGAGCCTCGCTCGGATAATGTCGATGATCTGGACAGCGCCTTGCTCTCGGACACGGGCCTTGAACAGCTCATGATCGCCAGTGCGGACGACCCGCTTGCTCAGAAGCCGCTCAACCTCTTCGAGGCCCTCCTGGATCTCAGCCTCGTCTGCGGTCGCGCAGTACTTGCCGATCAGGAACTCCCCCACGTAGGTGGGCACAGAGAACCGTCCCCTGAACTTGTCGGCGAGGTCCTTCCGGACGACAAGCCCTTCCAGGTGCTCGGTGACAATCTCGTCGATCCGGTCCACGAAATTCAGCCTTCCGGAATGAGGGTCGCGACGTTGGCCAACAAGGTGTTTTGCTCGTTAACAATAACTATGACGGCTGCCTGTCCTTGGTGCACATCGTCAACCATCAGCCGTACTTTCCCATCTCGCAGTGGCTTGGGTGCAGTAGCGAGTGACGTGGATCCATCGTTGGCCCTGCCACGGATGTCCACTGAGCAGCCGGCAGGCGCCATGAGCGCTTCGACCTTCAAGGTGAGACCAACCCACATGTAGTCGATTGCGAGTGCCAACGGTTGGCCGACGGAGCCTTTCGTTACCACCATTCGCGGGACAACTGACTCCTGAGGGCTGAGCCCGCCGTGCTCGTAGACCTTGCCGGCCTCAAAGGCATGGATTCCAGGAGCCAGCGCAATCTGCACGTCGTCATTCCATCGCCACGGCAGTCGGATGACTCCGGCTGGTGGCTGGATCGCTTCGTTCAGCCGGGCGCATCGGCCCTTGCGAACGACAGCCAAGTGCTCCGGCAGTGAATGCTTGGGAAGCTGACTCGGCAGCAGCAGCCATCCGTGATCGGTGACGACCACTACGCGCTGCCATCCGGCATTGAGTAGCTCAGAGATGCGTGTCGCTAATTGACGTATCTGGTCGGGCAGCTGGTGGGCCAACTTGACCCCGAAGCTGTGCCCAAGCGCGTCGATATCGCCACCCTCAGTCCAGCCTCTCCCCGCGGGGTCGCCGACGGCGTCCTCCGAGATGAATGACCAGCCGTGATCAGACATCGTCCTCTTCAGGGATTCCTGATTGACCAATCCACCGGCGGGCGTGGTGGGCGCGAGTTCCGGACCGCTACTCAGAAAAGAGGCAACGGGAGAAACTGCAGGCTTGCAGGTGGCCGTGACGGTGGGCACACCTGCAAAACCCCACTGCAGATCGGTGGGAAGGCCTCGACTGACCAGGGCCTCCGCCAGTCCAGCGGCGACATCGAACCGCAGCCCATCGACGAACAGGGCACACGTGCCGGCAGTCTCATTCACCACAAGCCCCGGGTCATGCCCGACAGGAGGATTGGCGATCCACGCCGACTGGAACTGGTCGACCGTCGCTTCCAGCCACGGCCGATACAGAGACTCGGCAACCCTCTCGACGGACGGTGCGCTCGGATGGCCCAACTCCAGGGCGGACAACACGGAGAGGAAGGCTTGATCGGTTCGCCAGCCGGAACGCGCATAGTCGTCGGCACCGCCGCCAACGTCGGATCCCACGCCAATGGTGCCTGTCAGATCGGCAAGCTCTGCCAGTCGGACGATGAGGGCTGCTGCCGGGGTCTGACCGAGTTTCGCCCAGACGCCTCCCAGCCTGTCGGCGTGGTCCGTTCGCAACTTGGCAAGCCGTGATCGGACGTCTGCGACCGGTGCGCTCACCATGCCGCCGACAGCCGCAAGCGCCGCCGCTTCATCCTCGTCGTTGTCTTGGGGCCAAGAGTCCGGGTGCAACGCGATCATTCCTTCGGGCTTGCCGGCTCGCAGAGCGCTCACGACGCCTGGATACCCCTGGGGCGCATCGGCAAACCGGTTCCAAACCTCGGCCCACTTGCCGTCCCGATCACCAAGCAGTTGGGCCGCCTTGAGTGCCCCATCTCCTGCGAGGTCGACCTTGTACTTCTTCTTGACCAACGACAAGAATCCTTCCCACTCACCCTTGTCCTCAAGCGTCGACTGGTAGGCGACCGGATCGTTCAGCCACAGCAGCAGCTGACGGGGCGGATCGTCGACCAGCA
>WLOY01000166.1 GCA_009699015.1 Actinomycetota bacterium
CCGGCGAACTTCTCGACCGTGGTCAGCAGGACGCCGGACGGCAGGCTCTCTTCAAGTCCCATGATGTATCAGCTCAATCCCACTCGAGGCCGCGACGACGCCACACGTACGCGTACACGACCAGAACCGTCACGATGAACAGGACCATCTCGATGAGTCCGAACAGCGCGAGCCGGTCGAAGGCGACGGCCCACGGGTAGAGGAACACGATCTCGATGTCGAAGATGATGTACAGCATCGCGGTGAGGTAGTACTTCACCGGGAATCGACCACCGCCCACGGGCTGCGGGGTCGGCTCGATGCCGCACTCGTAGGAGTCAACCCGGGCCCGGTTGTAGCGCTTGGGCCCGGTGATCGTGGCCGTGACCACGGAGAATGCGGCGAATCCGAAGGCCAAGAGGCCAAGGATCAGGATGGGCGCGTAGACGTTCACCGCTCCTGGTCTCCTTCGGTCATATGTTCGTGCTCGCTAGGACGGACGTGCTGGACACGCAGGTACCATTTCGAGTCGATCGTTGAGGTGCCGGATTGTGCCTTTGTGAATGGCTTCACGACCTTGCAAAGCATAGTCCGGCCGGCCGACTGCAGGCACCCGGCCCACCGCCCCCCGTCATTTCATCCAGCATCCGGACGAGCCGACGAAGAATCTGGTCAGGTGACCTAGAAAGTGGCGATTTCATCCATGGGGGGAGGCTGCCGAGCAAGGAAAGCGTCTGCTACCTCGCGGCCTTGACCACCGGGTTCGTCGCGCGGTGCAGTGCGACGATGCCACCGGTGAGGTTTCGCCACTGGACCTTCCCCCAGCCAGCGGCGACGATGTCGGCGGCGAGCTCCTCTTGATCGGGCCAGGCCCTGATGGATTCGGCGAGGTAGACGTAGGCGTCCGGGTTGCTCGCCACCTTGCGGGCAACCGCGGGCAATGCCTTCATCAGGTACTCGGTGTAGACCGTGCGAAACGCCGGCAGGGTCGGTTGCGAGAACTCGCACACGACGAGCTTGCCCCCCGGCCGCACCACCCGGCGCAGTTCG
This sequence comes from Actinomycetota bacterium, assembly GCA_009699015.1. Classification (GTDB taxonomy): domain Bacteria; phylum Actinomycetota; class Actinomycetes; order S36-B12; family S36-B12; genus WLND01. The sequence continues at coordinate 1,030 of WLOY01000166.1, forward strand.
GCCAACCCCACCGCTCGGTCATGGATGTTTCGAAGGCCGAACGAGATGGTCGCGGCATCGAATGCGCCGGTCTTGAAGGGCAGGTGCATGCCATCACCGGCGACGAACGGCAGGCGCGGCTGGCGTCGGCGTCCGACCTGAAGCATCCCGAGCGAGAAGTCGGTCGGGACGACGGTGGCGCCGGCCTGGGCGAACGGCACGCTCGAGGTGCCCGTGCCCGCCGCGAGGTCCAAGATGAACTGGCCCGGCTTTGGACCGACGGCCTCCACGACGGCACGGCGCCAGACCCGCGTGCGCCCGAGAGCCAGCACGTCATTCGTCATGTCATAGCGTTCAGCGACGTCGTCGAACATGGCCGCCACCTCAGCGGGGGCCTTTGACAGGTCTGCGCGCGTCATGGGGGCATCCTTGCATCCCACCCCTTCCTTCGCCCAAGCTGCGAACCACCCCACCGTCCGAAATGCCGCGAGCTACCGAACGCCCTACGCTTTGCAACGTGCCGAACGCCAATGCCGCCCGCAGTCCAGAGGGATCGCCAGCCGTCACCGTTCGTACTCGTCCCATTGCCGATCCGCAGACCCTGCTCGCGCGGCTGCCCTCGCGCGGGCCGCTCGCCTGGGTACGCGGCGGCGAGGGCCTCATTGGGTGGGGCATCGCCGCTCAACTCGAAGTGAGCGGTCCCGAGCGATTCAGCCGGGCACAGCGCTGGTGGTCCAAGTGGTGCGCCGCAGCCACGATCGACGACACCGTCGCGATTCCCGGCTCCGGCCCGGTGGCCTTCGCGTCCTTCGCCTTCGACCCGGACCCCGGCACCTCGATCATCATCATCCCGAAGGTCATCGTCGGAAGGCGGGGCGGACAGGCGTGGGTCACCGCCATCGACCCGCAAGAGGATCCGCGTAAGTCGCTTCCGCCCGTCTCCGTCCCGGACCAGCCGACCTCGGTGCGGTGGTCCCAGGGCTCGCGCAGCCCCATCGAATGGCAGGCCGCCGTCGCCGAGGCCATCGGTCGCGTCACTGCCGGTGAGCTCGACAAGGTCGTCCTCGCGCGTGATGTGCTCGCGCAGGTCGACGGCGTCCTCGACCCGCGTCACCTCCTGCTCAACCTCGCCGAGCGGTATCCGACCTGCTGGACCTTCTCAGTTGCGGGCCTCATCGGAGCCACGCCCGAGCTGCTCGTCCGCCGCACCGGCGACCTCGTCACGAGCCGAGTACTGGCCGGCACGGTTCGGCGTCAAGGCGACGAGGCTGCCGACGCCGGTCTCGCACTCGCCCTCCTCGACAGCGGCAAGGACCTCGAGGAGCACCGTTATGCCGTGCGATCCGTCGCCCGCGCCCTCGCAGCCCACTGCACCGACCTCGACGTCCCCGAGGGCCCCCGTGTCCTGGCGCTCGCGAATGTCCAGCACCTCGCAACCGATGTCACCGGCCAGCTTGCCGACGGCGCATCGGTGCTCGCCCTCGCCGCCTCACTGCATCCGACGGCGGCCGTCTGCGGAACCCCGACCGAACGCGCCCTCGCGCTCATCAGGGAGATCGAGGGCATGGACCGCGGACGCTACGCCGGCCCGGTGGGCTGGTTCGACGCCAATGGCGACGGCGAGTTCGGCATCGCCCTGCGCTGCGCAGAGGTCGATGAACAGGCCGGGACCGTTCGCTCATTCGCCGGATGCGGCATCGTCGCGGGATCGAGCCCGGACCTCGAACTCGCCGAGTCGACAGCGAAGCTGGTGCCGATCCGCGACGCCCTCGAATCCCGCTGACACGCTCCCGACAATCGCGGCGAGCCGGTCACGTCTCGCGAGGGTTCCCACTGCCCTTGTCGAGTGCGGCGCGCATGCACAGAACCGACGCACCTAGCTCCACGTCGCGCCCGACCTGCCAATCGAGCGGAAGAGTCTGGAGCAGCGTCACCATTCCGCTGTTGTCATAGAGCACGTACGCCGTGAGCGAGTCGAATGACAGCCTCCGCGCAACGTCGACGAGCCGCACGAGCATCTGCCGGCCCAGGCCGCGCCGGTGCCACCGGTCATCGACGATGACCGCGATCTCCGCCCCGCTCTCATCGCTCGGCCCCTCCGGGAACACGTTGCCCAAGGCGACGATCTCCCCCTCGTCATTCGTTGCGACGAGGGTCGCGCCCCGGTGGCCTCCGGAGATGCGCCGCAGGTTCTCGTCTCGCCAGGAGTTCATCGGCGTGAAGTATCGGTGATAGCGCGAGCGCTCCGAGCAGCGCTCGTGCATGTCGGCGATACCCTGGGCATCGGCCGGACGTGCGAGCCGGATCCACAGCCGCGCTCCATCGCGCAACTGGGTCGACCAGCCATAGCCCTCCTCGACCCCGCGGGATTGAGCGAGCGCCGCAACGAGTCCAAGGAGCGCCGACGCACGGTCGTGCTCGGTGCCCGTGAACGGTGCATGGGCACGGTGCAGCACGACGTGCTGGTCGAGGGTCCACTGCATCCGCAGGACCTCGGCCGATGTGTCCTCGCCCTGAGAGGCGGCCTTCACCTCCCACGAGTCGGCCAGGACGAGGTCTGCCGCAGCCTGCGGCGCCGCATCGGGGTCGGCGACGAGGGCCGCGCACCGCTGGAGCACGCGGGTCGCGATGTCGTCGGCATCGTCGGCCAGCCCCCGCGCGACGATTGCGTGGGTCCCGACCGAGCTCAGCGCCTGAACGAGGCTCTCACGATCGAGATCCCGCGGCGCCTGAAGGATGAGGTCGACGAGCTGCTCCCCGCTCTCATGCTGCGCGCCGAGCACGGTCACGACGGTGACCTGCATGAGGGCGAGGATGCGCAGCAGTCGCGCGAGCGCTGTCGGACTCGCTGAGATCGTCACGCGGGCACGCCAGGTGCTCGCCTCCGGCGCCGGAACCGCGTGGGGCAGGTCGATCGCGGCGAGCGACTCCAGCAGTCGCGCCGACAGACTCGTCCATCCGGGTGGGGCATCCCAATCGGTCGAGGCACCGGCGATCACCGAGAGCCCGAGCCCCACGGCGAGCAGGTGAAGCGCCGCGGCCTCATCATCGATCGACGAATCGACGGCGCCCGAGTCGCGGAGTTGGCGCACGACCGCCGTCAGCGCCGCCCTTCGCTGATCGAGTCGGTGCTGCACGGTTGCGCCGAGCTCCGGGTCGTAGCGGGCCAGGGCCAGCGCCTGAATCTCACGGGTGTCCCATGCCGCGGCGGGAGAGCCGAGCACCTCGCGCGCGGCCGTGAGGAGGGCCTGCATCGCGGGAACGGTCGGCTGCTGCGCCTGCTGCTGCAGCGACTCCGAGATCGGCGGAAACGGCAGCGACTCCACCACGGCACGAAGCAGGTCCGAGCGGCTGCGTCCGACCTCCGACACCACTCGAACCGGAAGGTCCGCGGCGCTCGCGACCTCGCGGCGTCCGATGCGGGCAATCCCGCGCGCGGCGAGCAGCTCGGCGGCCGCCGCCAGGATCCTGTCCTTCTGCCCCCGCTTCATCTTGGCTACGCCGACCCGAGCGCCTCGTGAACGGCCCGTTGAACGGAGGCAAGGATGCCTGCCTCCCGTTCTCGCTCACAGGTCTTCGCAACGACGACCCTCACACCGCCCGCCTCGAGGGCTGCGCCGATCGCCGCCTCGAATTCTGCAAGCGTCTCGGCTGCGACAGCAGGGACCGCCATCGTCTGCGCGAGGCCCACGATGTCGACGGAGAGCGGAACCCCGAACACGCGATCGAAGACCGGCGCGAACCGGGGCTCGCCCTGCTCGAGCTGGGAGAAGATGCCGCCCCCGTTGTTGTCGGCGACGACGATGACGAGATCGGGCTCGTCCTCCGTGTCGGGCACGAGCAGCGCATTGCTGTCGTACAGGAAGGTCAGGTCTCCGACGAGCGCGACGGCCCCCACGCCCTCCTGCCGCTGGAACGCGGAGGCGGCGCCCCACGCCGTCGAGAGGCATCCGTCGATCCCCGACGTGCCCCGATTCCCGAGGACGTAGCCGTCACTCACCGTCGTGCTCGCGAAGTTGAAGACGTGCCGGACGGGCCACGACGGGCCCACGTAGAACATGCCACCCTCAAGGACAGCTGCGGCGGTGGCCCGGGCCACGTGCATGCCGGTGAGCACCGCTCCCTCAGCAGCCAGGGCGGTCTCGACGGCCGCGGCCGCCAGCAGGTCCGCGCGCTGCCACGAGGCCAGCCACTCCTCGTCGACCTCGGCCTCCTCGGGCGGGAGCGGCACCGACGCGACGACGACGTCCGCCGAACGACCCGGGTCAGCCCACTGGGGGTCGGCATCGACCGCGATGTGCAGGCCGGCGCGTGTCACCATGCGCATGACAGCGCGGCTCAAGCCGACGCGTCCGACCGTCATCACCACATCGGGCAGGTGACCAGCCGCGAACTCCTCGTCAGCAAGGAGCAGGCCACCGTGCGAGAGGACAGTGTCGCAGCCGGCCACGTTGCCGCTCGGCTCCCCGATGACCGGCCACCCGATCGCGTCGGCGAGTTCGTCGATCATCCCGATGGCCTCGGCGTCGTCGTGATCGCCGACGACGATGACCCCGCGAGCCGGCACCACCGGATCTCCGAGCAATGTCTCGAGGAGATGGTCCAGGGGGGTGCTCATCCCCGCCACCATGCGCGAGTCTGCTGTCCATGGTCGGCCGTCGCTGCGCCCCTCGAGCACGAGGTCACCCCTGGAGTCCGGTCCACCGCTGTCGGGCACGAGGGGCTCGGAGAACGGGGCATTGAGGTGGACGGGTCCGGGTCGCATTCCGTCAGTTGCCGCAGCAACGGCGCGGGCGATCGTCGAGCGCCAGTAGCGATTGGCCGCAACCGGATCGCGTACGGGATCGAGCATCGCCATCTCGTGGAAGGTGCGAACCGAAGGGCCGAAGATCTTCAGCTGGTCGATCGCCTGGTTCGCGCCGATATCGCGCAGGGTCGGTGGACGGTCGGCGGTGAGCGCGATGAGCGGCACATTCGAAAGGTCGGCCTCGATGATCGCCGGGTGCAGGTTGACGGCCGCCGTGCCCGAGGTCGTGAGGACGACGGCCGGCACTCCGCTCACCTTGCCGAGCCCGAGTGCAAGAAATCCGGCCGTTCGCTCGTCGAGCCGCACGTGCAGGACGATCTCACCGCGCGCCTCGGCCTCCGCGAACGCGATCGCGAGGGCCGCCGATCGGGACCCCGGGGCGACGACGACATCCGAGACCCCGCATCGGATGAGCTCGTCGACCATCACCTTGGCCTGCGCAGTCGACGTGTTCACGGCCTCACTCTGTCACGCCGGTCACGTCGATGCCTCGATGATCTCGCCCCACCGGTGACCGGACCCGGCATGCCAGGCCGCCGCCAGCCGCAGGCGCCACCAGGCGGCCCGGTCATCCGACACCTGGTCTCGGGCCCGAAGGAGGGCAGCAAGGTCGGGCGCGACCCGACGGACCGTGAGCATGCCATCGACCGGCGGCTCCGGCGAGCTCACAAGATCCTCTTCGAAGAGGGCGCCCGTGCCCAGCCCGCATGCGATCTCCAGGCCCAGGATCCCGGCAAGGTTGATGGCGACCGCCAGGCCCACCGACGTGTCGAGCGAACTGCTCACGACCACGGGGATCGGGAGTGCCTCGACAACCCGAAGGCACGCGTCGATCCCGCCGAGCGGGGCCGGCTTCACGATCGCGATATCGGCCATCCTGCTGATGAGTTCGGCCTGCCTGGCGAGGGCTTGCGCGTCGTCGCTCGTGCGGAGGGTCTCATCCACGGCGATCGGCACCGGGCATGACCCGCGCACCTCGATGATCTGGTCGACCTCGCGGCACGGCTGCTCCACGTATTCCAGACCGTACTCCGCGAGGCGTCGCAGGGACGCCTTCGCCGTCGCGACGTCCCACGCGCCATTCGCGTCGATCCGGATTCGTCCGAACCCGCGACCCAACGAGGTGTCGAGGGCGTCTCGGACGCTCGCGACACGTGCCTCGTCGTCCGCCAGTGCGCCGCCGACCTTCACCTTGATCGTGCTGCACCCATGATCATTGATCGCCTGCCGGGTGAGGAGCGCGGCATCACCCGGTGACACGGCAGGCACGATGGCATTGACGTGAACCGCGGATCTGCGACTGGCCGGCCAGGTTCCAAAGGCAGCCTCGAGCGCGCAGTCGAGCCATCGGGCCGCGGCCCTGTCTCCGTAATCGTCAAATGGCGCGAACTCCCCCCATCCGGATGGACCCTTGATGAGCAGGCCTTCGCGGACGTCGACACCTCGGAAGGTGCGTCGGAGCCGCACGGCGAAGGGCACGGCAGCATCGAGCACCCTTCGCAGTGCCGGATCACTCACG
>WLOY01000167.1 GCA_009699015.1 Actinomycetota bacterium
ACGAACCTGCGGAAACCACAAGCCCGAAGCCGATCGGGACGAGACCGAAGTAACTCGTCGCGATGTTGGCTAGGACGATTGATCCCACATAGGCCAAAATCGCCAGGGCGAGTTTGAGTTTGCGCCGTTGAATGTCGATCGCTTGGGTCGCCTGCACCAAGTCATTTTGTGCCATAGGAACCTCCAGATGTTCGAATCGACCGAAGTAGTAAGTTGGTAAGGAGTCTCACGTCCTGAGGAGTGTTCTGAAGTCCGTTCCACCGGCGTTCCTCTCCTGGTGAGAGTTGCCAACTGCCATCCATCCAGGCGGTTACCTCAGACAGTCCGGAGAGCATCCCCCTCAGTTCGAGGCCTGGAATCTCAGCAGCAGGTACGCCGTCAGTGACGGCATCCATGACATAGCCGAGAGATTGGATGCCAACCCCGTGGGTGAGACGCGACTTGCGCGGCGGCAGGGTCCATTCGATTGGCCACTGGTCCTGCACTGCGCGCCAGAACTCCTTTAGGTGCAGCAGCATCTGCTCGTCATCGCCCGTGCCAGTGGCACTGTCCCGGTATTGATACAGAGCGCCCTCGTACAGGCTGTTCTCGATCATCTTCAAGACGCTGTTGTCCTTGATGTAGCCCGTGGCCATCGTGGGCGTATCGATAAGTCGATGGAAGGGGCTGTCAACATCGGAGTTCAGGCGGATCATCAGGTACGCGGGCAATTTCCTGCGAAGGTACGCGGGCGGCAACTGGCCCTGCGTATCCGGCAGAAGTTCGTGGATAAGCCCCTTCGGAAGGGGCTTGGTGCTGTTGACCAGGATGAACTGCGATCGTTGCTCCTCCTCGTTCTGCGCGATAAAGCCCACCGCGGCGACGTGGAACCCCTCAATGTCCGCGTCTCTGATCGCCGCGCTTCGCTGCTGGCCATCGACAACCCATGCAGGCTTGTCCGGGTCCTCCATATCGGACCGGATCGGCACCTTCAAGTAGCCATGCCTGGCCTCCGGTGACCCATGGGGGTGTCGCCCCGTCGGTTCGAACGTCACACGATCGTCGAAGGCGACCACGATCGCGTTGGGGAGGATCGCCCCGTCAGACTCGAGGTATCGACGAATCGCCTTGACGTGGCTCAGGACTTCAGGTCGTTGGTACCCCCCGAGTTCCCCGTCATCTCTGTGCACTCGCGACACGGCGGCGAAGTCGTGCAACTGCTTCCCATCGACGCCGAACGCGTAGATCCTGCGATCGCCCTGACGGATCTCGAGGGCAGGGAGGCGCAACAAGCGATGTCTAGGCATAAGTCTTCCTCGAGACCTTCTTGACTGGGGGCTTGAGTTTGTGGACCTTCTCGGCCAAGACTTGGAGATTGTGGAATCCGCGGCGCTTGTTCCGCTCGGTGCCTCTGAAGATCATGATCTCGATTCCGAGGTCCTTGCACAGGTTGCACCCGCACGCCTTCCATGGTGCGCACGTCAGAGACTCTTCGTAGGCAGTTGCGTAGGACTTCTTCCCTCCGAGCACGACGTTCTCGTACTCCAGAACCGCCTCCAGCGCGTCCGCCACGCCCAACACGCCGACATCGAACTCTCGAAGGGACTTCAGCGTCTGCCGTTCGAGTCGCACGGCATCCTTCTGCTGCACGTCCCCTGCAAGAATCGCGCGCCTCAACGACGGATTGCCGTCCACTTGCGGGACTCGGATGGCAGTGAAGTGCATGTCAGCGGTGTGGTAGTTGGAACGGTCGTCCATGAAGGCCTGCCGCAGTGGCGTCGTGGAGTCGAAACTCGTGACCCCGAGAGAAGCGAACTCCGGCATGCTCTCCACCCTGGTCACACCGAGCAGATGAAGTTCGACACCTCGTGTCCGAACCGAATCAACTGCGCGCAGGCAGGCAAGGATCTGAGGGGTCTTCAGGGGCACCATGCCGCCCAGCGCGATTCGCTGATAGCCCATCTCCTGAAGGCGCTTCACGCTCTCGGTGTAACTCGCGGGAGACCAGCCCTGCGCGGCACCAACTGGCTCGAAGGGCCTCCCCCGACGTTCGACCTCGCTAAGGAACTCCTCGGCAAGGCGCCAGGTCAACTCGTGCCGACGCACCCATTCGCTGTCCACCTCTTCCACGCTGGAGTCTTCGTCATACCCAAGGATGATGTGATCCATGCTCACACCGGCCTGGAAGCCGCAGCCTTCATAGAAGTCGACGACTTCAGTCGTTGTGTAGGGCGGTTCGCTCTCCGAGACATAGTTGAATGCCCCGCAGTCTCCGAGAGACTCCATGCCCTTCGGCAGGCGGAAGAACTGCTCCACACCCAATCGGTACATCCGTTGGCGTTGCGGCTCTGAGTACTTCCCGGACCCCTTTACGCTGCCGTCCACGATGGCCTTCGACACGAGCATTCCGTCATAGGGAGCCCCGCCCAGGACCTCATGCGCGTACAGGTCGTCTCGCTGACGAACACGCAGCGGCGAGTATTCATCGTGGATGAAGTCGTAAGACGGGCTGACCATATCCTGGCTGTCCGGGAAGTAGAAGCGCACCGCCTATCGACCCGCCCTCGCGTCGAGGTACTTCCGCGCAAGGAGGTTCGACAAGGCGCTGATGTGCCGCGGCGTGTTCTGCAACTCGTTCCACGGCAGGGCGAGTTCATCCCATGTTCCACCCGTCCAGCGACAGATGCCGGCGATGCGGGCCACCTCGGTCTCAGTTTGCGCGACCGGATCTGGGCCCGCAAGGTCAACGTGCGGGATTACTCGCTCCATGAGGCGGCCCATGGAGCGGATTCCTACCCCGTGCATCAGTCGGGACCTTGTCGGAGGGAGGCCCCATGCTTCTGGGAAGACGTTTCGTACCGCGGCCCAGTAGACGAAGAGGACGTCCCGGATGCCCTCTGTGTCCGTCGTGCCGGCAGCCATGTTCCGGTAAGGGAACAGCACACCTGCTGGTGATTCGAGGGACTCCTTGATCGCCTCGACGAGACTGTTATCGGCGATGACCTGCGGGCCGCGGCGCTGCGTACCTGTTGACGCTCGCCTGATCATGCCGCGGAACGGCGACGTCGGCTCCTGATTGAGCATGTCGGTTAGGGCAGAGGGGAGTTTCCTCGCAGCCAGCCGAGGAGAGGGAGCTCCCGGGACTTCGGGCAGCAACTCCGTCACTAGGTTGGACGGAAGCGGAGACACCGTGTTGACCCTCAGGAACTGGTCGCGTTGCACATCGATCGACCCCGCGACGAATCCCGCGATCGGCATCGGAAACCGTCGGTTCTTGGTGCGTGCGAGGGCGAGACTCCGCTGCTGCCCGTCCACGATCCAGGCTGGACGTGGGGCCCGCGGGTCCGAGGGGATTGGTATCTCGATGGTGCCTGACGTGGCCATGCCATCGGACGCACCCGGGCCGCGACTGGACTTGAAGTGCACGGACTCTGGAAGCGCAAGGATCAGTCCGTTCGGGAAGAGCACCTGGTCGGAGTCGAGGTACTCGAGAATCTGGTTGACGTGCGTGCGCTTCTCGGGACGTTGGTATCCCATCAACTTGCCGGCTTCGTCGCGGGAGATCCGAGCCACGTCGGCCACCAGATCGACTTCCTCGGCTGCCAGGGTGAAGAGGTACAGCGGGAAGTCGGGGTGCTGCATGATTCGAAGAGCCTTGCGCTCGATCATGTGGGTCATGCCGCCCTCCCCGTTCTGTCGAAAAGTGCTTTGAATCGCTTCTGCTCGCAGGCGAAGCCCTCACTTCGCAGCAAGGACAGGGCCGCCGTCCCGCTAAGGCCGGGGTCGGTCTTGCGTGCTCGACGGATCCACGCTGCAACTGCCTGGTCGTCCATGCGCTGACGGTCATAGATCTCTGGTCGCTGTTCCTCCGAGACCCACTGACGCCAGGCGTGGGCGTGCCGAGCTGAGCCCAACGCGTCGCCCCTCGGACGCAGACTGAGCCACTGGATGGCCATTCGCTGGTTCAGACTGGTCACCGTGCCGCCCAAAGACGACCTCAGGCTCTTGTCCGACCGGATCGTCGTAGCCGACGAGAAGTCCCGATGTGCGCCGAACATGGTCACCTCCGGGTTGCGGTTCGTGAGCGCCTCAAGGTCGCGTTCGAGCACTTTGGAGTAGGCGTCTGACAGAACGACCATGACGGGTCCCTTCACCAGTCCAAGGGATCGTCCGCCAAGCAACCCGTTGATTTCCTGCCACCAGATCTGCCGTTCCGCTAAGTCGACCCCCACGGTGTCGGGGTGGCGCGGACTGAAGGTCGCCGCGTAGGCAGGGAACCGCCCCCTCACGGGTTGGAGTCCGAGGCCGGCCGAAGCCACCAGCACCCTGACGGCGATCCCCGACGCCTCGACGGCCGCAACCAACCGACCGGACTGCGTCCACGCTTCACCCTGATAGAGATCCTTGAGCGATACGCGCTCGGGGGCATCAGACAGACGCTTTTTCCACAGTCGGGCACGACTCGGCCCATCACCCTCAGGGAGCGACCCAGCACGAAGAACTGCGGATGGTTGCCTAGACTTTCGGTCGGTGCAGGTGACCACGATTGTCAGTTTCTTCCCCACGAATCCCCCCTCCCCGCGAAAACTGTCAGTCAGTTGGCACTACTATATCTGTCAGTTTCGGAATCGTGAAGGCGATCCGTCCGATGTAGATAACGGAGGCGAAATGGCCGCTCCAGCAATCGTCCTGCTCAGCGGGGGTCTCGACTCGGCCACCGCCCTCGCGTTCGCAAGACAAGACGGATTTGAGCCATTTGCTCTTAGCTTCCGGTACGGGCAGCGTCACCACGTAGAACTGGACAGGGCAAAACTCGTGGCCGCGGCAGCAGGGGTAACCCGCCACGTCATCGCGGACATCGATCTGCGAGTGTTCGGCGGATCGGCTCTCACAGACGCAATGGACGTTCCAAAGCACGACTCCGCCGCGGACCTTGGCTCAGGCATTCCGATCACCTACGTGCCGGCCAGGAACACCATATTTCTGTCCTTTGCACTTGCCTTCGCTGAAACGGTCGGCGCCAGCGACATCTACATCGGCGTGAACGCCCTGGACTATTCGGGCTACCCCGACTGCCGCCCCGAGTACATCGCCGCATACGAGACGATGGCCAGGCTGGCTACCAAGGCCGGAGTGGAGGGCCAGCAACTCACCATCCACGCACCACTCATGTACCTCACCAAGGCCCAGATCATCACCGAGGGCACGGCCATGGGAGTCGATTACTCGATCACCTCAAGTTGCTATGACCCATCAGAAGATGGAGATGCATGCGGCCATTGCGACTCCTGCCTGCTCAGGCTCAAGGGCTTCGAAGAGGCCGGACTGTCAGACCCCATCAGGTACTCGGTCTGACATGACCTACAAGGTCAAGGAGATCTTCTACACCCTCCAGGGTGAAGGGGCACACGCCGGCAGGCCGGCGGTCTTCTGCCGCTTCTCCTCCTGCAATCTGTGGACTGGCCGTGAAGAGGATCGAGAGCGGGCCATCTGCAAGTTCTGCGACACCGACTTCGTCGGCACGGACGGTCCGGGCGGCGGCAAGTTCGAGACTGCACAGGAACTTGCCGCGGCCGTTGCGCGCGCGTGGCCCGATCTCACCGCAGGCAGTCCGATGGTCGTCTGCACTGGGGGCGAACCCCTACTCCAGTTCGACGAGCAGGCCATCGAGGCTCTTCACGAACAAGGCTTCTACGTGGCCGTGGAGACCAACGGCACGCAACCCGCACCGCGCGGCATCGACTGGCTGTGCGTCAGCCCGAAGATCGGCTCCGAACTGGTGCTCAAGTCCGGGGATGAGTTGAAGTTGGTCTACCCGCAAGTGGGCGGCGAGCCTGAGCAGTTCGAGCATCTGGAGTTCACGAGTTTCCGACTTCAGCCCATGGATGACTCCAGTCACGTCATGAACACCGCCGCGGTTGTCGAGTACTGCCTTACCAATCCCAAGTGGTCCGTCAGTCTGCAAACCCACAAGTACCTAGGAATCCCATGACCGAGATCTACCGCGAGTTCACCTTCGAGGCCGCGCACCGACTGCCCAACGTGCCCGAGGGTCACAAGTGCGCCCGACTTCATGGTCACTCATACCGAGTCGCGGTCGGCCTCGAAGGACCAGTCGATGCCGAGTTCGGCTGGGTTCAGGACTTTGGCGATATCAAGGCAGCATGGAAGCCGCTTGACGAGCAACTCGATCACTACTACCTCAACGAGATTCCCGGGCTCGAGAACCCAACAAGTGAACTTCTGGCCGAGTGGATTTGGCAGCGCCTTCAGCCCGCGCTTCCCCTACTCACCTACGTCAAAGTTCGGGAGACCTGCACTTCGGGCTGCGTCTATCGGCAGTGAAGCACTTAGCGTCTCGTACCGACGGCAGTGGGGCCAACCAACGGACCACGGCCGACCGCATCATGCCTCTTCCAATTCCTCCTGCTGCACCCACTCGAGGCTCGACTCCACCTCGATAGCGCACCAATCTGATGGCTCCCCTTCCACGTCTCGCGCCTCGAGGAAGTGCCTCTCGCACAGAGTCCTATACCCAGATGGGGCGAATCCAGATGAGCCCGGTACACGAGCCACAAAGAGCATGGTCTCGTTGGCGAGACTCCGTCTAAATGAGCACCCGAGAGCTCTATCCAGAACCACAAACCGAAGTTGTTGCAGCGCCTGGCAGCCCGAAAGTAGCGACACCGGTTCACGTAACGGCCACCGCCACCGCCACCATGCCTGCACCATCCCGCTCGAGAAGAAGTCGCTCTTGGCCCGATTGCAGTCGCGGCACAGCCGCCTCCAGTTCGCGCCGTCAGTGGGATCTCGAACAAACCGCCAAGGTAGAACGTCGTCAAGTTCCTTCCCAATTCACTGCGAGGCAGGGGAACCACACAGCGCGGACCGGTCTTCCGACTCTTCTTCAAGGTGCTTAAGGACACGCTTACCCGTAAAGGCTTGGTTACGTCGGGCAGCCACCGGCACTCCAATCCGTGCTTCTTGGTGTCCCGGTCGATTCTCTGCTCGTTCTCACCCGTCAGCTGCACGATCCTCGGACGCATCAGCCACTCCTCGGCAGGATCCTGCGCGCCGCCCGCCGCGCTGGTCACGCCCGCGCTCTCAGCAGTGATCGCGTCTGTCTCCGCGCTCGTGTCCACGCAAGTGTCCACGAGCGTGTGCGTGCATGTGGCCGCGTAAGCATCCGTGCCCATGCTCGTGCCGGTGGCCATCTCGGTGTAGGTCGTCATGCCCTGCTCCTGTCAGCGAGGACACCCTCGGTCCGCGCGGAAGGACTGGTGCAACTTCTTGAGAAGAAGGCATCAGGCACCAATCGGCTACGCCGCATGTGGAAGCGGCATACGGCGCGG
>WLOY01000168.1 GCA_009699015.1 Actinomycetota bacterium
GCGCGTAGTTCGAGTTGACGACGAGGGCTAGATAGCCGCGGGCGATGTCGTCGTTGGTGACACCACGCAGGGCGTACTCAACCTGTTGCTCCTCGTGATGGAAGACCTTGACGAGCGGCTCGCGGATCTCGATGGGGATGACTCTGCTCTTCTGGAGCCACATGTTGTACCAGGTGAACTCATAGGGGGCCTCGGCGAGCAGGTCCCGGTAACTCCAGCCTCGTGGGGCCATGAAGTCATCCTTGAGCGACTTCAAAACCCGGCTGGAGAAGACCTGGTGGCCGTGGCACGTGAGGAGGCGGCGGTCGTTAAGGCCTACTAGATCCTGGATGTGACGGAGGTGGGTCTCCCGTCCCTTCCAGTGTTCGCTGTAGTAGCGGGGCTCTACCTTGAGCTCGTTGTCCTCGACGAGGACGGTATAGGGCGTGGTCTCGTCAAACATGAAGTCGTCCGCTCCGAAGGGGCGCACGAAGACGGCATCGGAGTCGACGCAGAAGTAGTTGTCGGCCAGGCCCAACTCCCAAAAGGCGAGCTTCACAATCTCTTGGTTGATATAGCCGGGGCGGATACCGGCGACCGGCTCATCAACGAGGTACTGGCCGAGCTCGCTCTCGCTGCGGATCTCTATGTTGGGGCCGTTGATCGCGGCGAAGATTCCTAGGTCGTCCCCGGGGACGACGATGAACAGTGGGATGTTCTCGCGGTTGAACTCGTTGAAGCTTTCCACCATGCGCTGGGCGTGATCGAAGTCGGGTGCATGTGACTTGAGCAGGAAGGCAAGTCTTGACATGGGCTAGTTCTTCGTGGCTTCGATTACACCGGAAGAACACATGAACATTCCGCGCCAAGACTCGTCGGCTTCCATATCGACGGCCGCAACTCTGAAGTCCTGCCCAATCGCGCCGGCAAGCATGGGTGGTGTCGGATGGTAGTTGTACCAATGGAAACGGACGTCGGAGAACCCAGCCTCACGAACTAGGTCACTCAACTCGAAGGGGTTATGGAACTTCGAGAGGATCTCGTCATACGCCGGGCCGTTGACATCCCAATCGCGTTTAGGGGGCAGGTCCATCGCAAGCCTGCTCTCTAGGCCTTCCCGCACCGCATCCTTGATCTTGGCCGGCGCATCCCTGAGAAGCTCGTCCTGAATGAACTCCATGGTCAATCGGTTGAACGAAAACAAGGAAAGTAACGAGTTGCGGAAGTGGAGAAACAGCGATCCGCCCGAACCGACGAAGGCAGACATGTTTGCGATGACATCCACCTCATTGCGGACGTGAGGAAGGACTCCAAGTGCCATCACGCCGTCGTACGGCCCAGTTGCAATCGCTTCCTCAAGAGTCGACCTGTCCTGGATATCCCCCCACGTTAAGGCGCTCGGGTCTAGCCCTTTTGACTCGAACTGTGCACGTGCCACCGTGAGCATTGATTCGGAGAGGTCGCTCCCGGCGACTTTCAACCCCATTTCGCCGAGCGCGGCCAAAGGCGAGCCATCACCAATCCCCAACTCATACATGCTGCTGAGCCCAAGTTCGGAAACCCGCTTCTTGACCTTGCGCAGTCGGAACAAACTCGAGGGGTAGTCGGGCGCGGTCAGAATCGTGCTTTCGTTGTATTGCTCCGTGTAAGTCGGGGCACTCGCGTCGTAGTGAGAAACAACCTCGGCCATCAGGTCAGCGCTCCCGCTTCTCGGTTATTACTCTGTTGGTGGGTAAGGATCAGTCCGTGGTCGACGAGCTCTTGGACCATCATGGTCAGAGTATCTACCGGCTCGTCGAAGAGTTCGGACATATCAGAAATGGAGTTTGTGCCGTCGGCGTAGGCAAGTATGTTGGTTCGGAGCATGACCTCTTCAGATGTGTTCTTGTTCAGCATCGTGTGATACAGCCCGCGCTTACCAAGTTGTGGCTCACCGTAGGCGGTAGTTGTTAGCACCGGGATTTTTTCGAGGACTTCGATGCACTCTTTGACTGCATCGAGTCCTCCTTGGAGACCACTTGGAGTCACCACTGTTTCGAGGTTGTCTTCACTCGAATGGTATTCGGGGTAGTCGCCATAGCGGGTGCGCATGATGGAGATAAAAGGTAGATCGACAAGCGCACTCGCGTAGGTTCGTTCGTCGCTGCCGCGACCGAGGTAGGAGTATTCGACGTAGTTTGGCTTCTTACTAAGGATTCTCCTGGCGATGCGATCGATGCGGGTATTGCCGTTTCTTGAAGCGAGGTACGTGTAGTGCCTGTCATCCCCGATGCAGGTCAATTGGAAGCCTGCTATCACATGCTCCTTTAGTCTCTCAAGGTTTTTGCTCGCGTAAGTAATGGCGCCGATCGTCTCGGGCGTGAATGCGAAGCGGTAGGTGTAGTGATGGTCGGGGTTCTCCATTACCCAGGTGGCAAGCCCTGTCGCGACCATCGGCCCAGAAAGCTCATTGTTTGCCAGCGACGGGTGGCAAACATAGGTACTTATAAATATCTCATCCTCGACCTTGCCTGGCAAAATCAATTCACCGTAGGTGAGGCTTCCTGCCTCTAAGGTCGTATCAATCTTCGCTTTGTATTTGCCAGGCTTGAGGTGCTCTCGCTGGTTATGAGGTAGGCAAAATCCCCAAGTGCGGTGATAGTAACTCGTGATGAATGGGATGGCGTCTGGCTGCTCTGGGATGGAGTGAAGGTAAGGCTGCAGTTCTTCGAGGGTGAGTTCGGTATCTACCGGGATGGAATAGCCGACAATGTGAAGGTTGCTATTGGCGTAGTCGATGACGACCTCACCATCAGGGCCGATCAATTGTGCACCCTTAACATTCCACTCGTCAGGGATGGTCCAATCGAAAACCTGGGTACCGGTAGGTACTTCGTGGATCTTGAGGTCGGGCAGGTATTCCTTGATGATGTTTAGCGTCTGGCGAGTTCCATTGCCGGTGATGCTTCGGTGGATCGGCCAAAGCCGCCTTGCCAGGTCATGTAATTGCTGGCCATTCATGGCCTTCATGGGCGCGGGTGGGGGTTGATCGGGCCGGTCCGACCCTCGTGAGTGAGTGCTTTGTAGAGCCAGTGAACGATGACCAGGTGCACGTTCTCGAGGACCTGCATATCAGTTGAGTCGACGCGTACTTCGACGGTCGCGTGCTCGCTGAGTGCTCCACCATTGCGGCCGACCAAAATCGCGACCGGTAAGCCTCGGTCCCGCGCGAACCGCGCAGCATTGACAACATTCGGGGAGTTTCCGCTGCCTGAGATACAAAGGATCGCATCGTCATCACGCACCAGTTGCTCAAGTTGATTGCGCATGGCGTCCTCGTAGCCGAAGTCGTTAGCCCACGCCGACTGCGTGATCGATTGCTCATTGATCGATAGAGCCCGGATCGGATTGGGACGTGAGGCGCCGATGCCCTTGCCGACATCGCAGGTCATATGGGAAGCAGTAGAGGAGCTGCCACCATTGCCCATGGTCCAGAGAATTCCGCCGGTCTCACCGAGGTGGGCGAGCAACTCGCCGAGCTGCACGAGCGCGGCCTGGTCGAGGGCACCGATCGCCCGCACGGTCTCGTCAAGGGACTCCTGGGCCAGATTGAGATCAAGACTCATGGATGACACCAGCTCCTTGGTTCGTGATTTGAAAGTCGAGTTGCTTAGTGAATCTGTTGCTGAACCTTTCGTGCTGAGCCGCCGGCACGTAAAAGGCGAGGTAGCCGCTACCGCCAGCACCCAGCAGTTTGCCACCAGTTGCTCCCGAAGCCATTCCCTGAGCATAGAAATCGTCTACCAAAGGGTTGCTTACCCCCTCGGCGATCTCCCGCTTGAGCGCCCAAGCCTCGTCTAGTAAGGGTCCTAGGTCATCAATGCTGGAGCGAAGGGCTGTTCTGCCGAGCTCGACTTGCTCGACCATACGGCGGGTGAGCACCTCGGACCGCGAGCCGGGCACCAGGTTTCCGCTTTGTCGGGCGAGGATATTGCCGGCTCGCCTGGGGCTCCCAACCGGCACGAGGAAGAGATTTCGCTCCAGTTGACCGATCTGCTCCGGCGTTAGATCGACGGGCTCGACCGCGACATCGGTGGCGCTAGCGAATCGGATGACATTGACGCCACCGTTGGCGCAGGCCCACTGATCCTGGAATCCGATCGGCTCGTGAAGGACGCCCATCTCGATATCGCAGGCCTCACGGGCCAAATCCTCCGGCGTGGAGATCAGGCCGCACATATGGCGGACGAATGCGAGGAAGGCGACGGTGAAACTGGACGAGGAACCCAGCCCGGTGCCGGCCGGAACATCGGACATGATCGCAATGTCGATGTCGGTGACCCCATATCGGCTTAGCACCTCGCGGGCGATTGGGTGCTTAAGTTCCGTGGCTGATTCAACATCTTCGGACTGGGAGTACTTCAGGACAATGCCCGCGCGATGGGTGAATGGATGCCCGACAATGAAGACTCGACGGTCGATAGCGAAAGACAGCACCGCCCCTTCGTTGCTCTCCAGGAAAGCCGGCAGGTCAGAGCCACCACCGAAGAGGCTGACCCGAAGGGGTCCCTGGGAGATCAGCATGTGATCATCTCGATACCGCGCACGATGGCGGCGTCCGACTCGATCTCGGGGGCGCCGGCGGCGTGGATGAAGGCCATGCCGGTGCTGGCCGCGAGTTCTTGGTCACGCCAAGTGTCGCCCACCATTACCGACGCAGCCAGGTCGAGATGGTGTTTCCTGGCTGCCGCGAGCACCATGCCCGGTGCTGGTTTGCGGCAGTCGCAAGGGATCTTGAGGTCTGGCACCTCGCCCTCGAAGCCAGCGTCGGGGTGATGGGGGCAATAGAAGTAGTCATCGACAAAGGCCCCTTCGGCGCCCAACTGCCGGTCGAGTTCGGCGCGGATTTCTTCGTGCCCCTGGTAGGTCATTAGGCCCTTGGCGACGCCCGGTTGGTTGGTCACCACGATGACGGGTAGGCCGGCGCTGTTGGCCCTGCTGATCGCTGCTGCCACTCCCGGAAGCAACCGGTAGTCGCGGCTCACGTACACCTCCGGCTGGACTGCATTGAGCACGCCGTCGCGATCGAGGAATAGAGCGGGTCGGGGAGTCAGCGTGCCGCGACGGGCGAACGCCCCGCTCGCGACGTCACTCGCCGCTGCCACGAGTCTGTGCTGGGTGCCGGTGTCCTTGAAGTAGTGACTGCTGACGTAGGCGAACAGGTCGTTGTCCGCCGCCGCAGCGGGGAGCACATCGGAGCCGACATCCCGGCAGTTGGCGTACCGGGCCAGGCCCTCGCGTGTGATCGCGAACAGCCCGGTCGAGGACATGTTTGGGATGCCATCACGCGGCTCAGACTTCGCCACGACCATGACCCGGCCGTCATGGCCCGGAAAGGCAGCATCGCTGTCCTCGGGGTGGGTGCTCGGATGAACGATGCAGGCGACCTCCTTGCCGGATGCGCGCCAGTCGCTAATGAAGGTATCGACGGGGAAGGACATGAGGATGTCACCGAGGATGACTAAGAACTCGTCGGCTTCGGTGTCGTCGGCCGCAAGCAGAAGTGCGGCGACCGTGCCGCGCTGCTCGTCTTCCTGGATGACCCTCACGTTCACACCTTCGTGGTCGAACGTGTCGCAGAGTTCTTGCACCTGATCACCTAGGTGACCGGCGACAACGAGCACCTCGGTTATCTGCGTGCTGGCGAGCACATCGAGATGCCGATGCATCAGCGACTTACCCCCGATAACCTGCGCGAGTTTCGCCTGTGACGGATCGGCCGATCGGGTGCCGCGCCCCCCCGCCAGCACGATGGCGATCACTGCCATCAGGTGGTCAGCTCCGCGACCATATCCTCCGCGGCCCGGCGCACTGCCTGCCGGGAAGTGGTGTCGATAGCGAAGCCCTCGCGCTGCATCAAGCTGGTGTCGAAGGAGTAGCGGGGCACGTCACCTACCCAGCCGAAGGGTGAGTCCTGGTAGGTGACGGTGGGGTCGAGGCCGAGGGCACCGGTGACCTCCTGCACGATGCCCTTCACGTCGATCTCGTCGACCGGCCCGATGTTGACGCGCTTGAGGCCGGGCGGTAACTCGCTAGAGAAGTACGAGATGCCGTCGATGAGTTCGGCCACGTGCACATAGGGCTTCGTCTGGTTGCCGTCACCCAGCACATCGAGCTGGCCTGGGTTCGCCCGCAGCCGGCGGACGAAGTCGAAGACCACACCGTGCGTGGCGAGCGGGCCCACCACATTCGGAAATCGGATCACGAGGATCGGCAGGTCAGGGCGCTCGGCTGTTAGTGATTCAAGGATGTACTCACTTGCGAGCTTGGCTTTCCCATACCAGCTAACTGGCGCAGGTGCGCCTTTAGATTCCTCACTTAAAGGTAATTCGGAGATGCCATAGACCGCGGAAGAAGATGCGAAGATTAGGCGGTGCGCATGCACCTGTGAGAGGGCGTAGCGAAGGGCCGCAGTCGTCATCAACGTGTCACCAAAGTCCAAACTGGCGTCGACCACCCCCGCTGAAATATCGCTGTTCGCCGCCAAATGGTAGACGTCATCTGGGTGCACGTGACCAATGATCTCTGTGAGAAATTGCGCGTCCTGAGCATCGCCTTGTATGTATCGGCCGGCGAAGGTGCCAGTTGAATCGGGGATTCGATCAATGACGGTAACTTCTCGCCCTTGAGCGGTTAGCCTGCGCGCCAAATTACGGCCAACAAAGCCAGAACCGCCGATGATCAGGTCTCCCACGCCAGAAGTCTAGCCGCCAGTCGGGTGGGTTCTGAGTGCGCGACAATGACGCCATGCCACAACCGGTGTCCGTGCAAATTTGCACCCTCAACGAGGAGGCAAACATCGGCGCTTGCATCAAGGCGGTGCTGGCCAACGACCCGGAAGAGATCGTGGTCATCGACGGGGGTTCGACCGACCAAACGGTTGCGATCGCTGAAGGGCTCGGCGCGCGTGTCCTTATCCCCGGCCGGCTAGGCCTTGGTCCATCTCGGCAACTGGGTTATCTCTCTACAACCACTAAGTTCGTGGCTTTCGTTGATGCCGACGACCGGTTGGATCCCGGCTGGTTGGCCCTGATGATCCATGAGCTTGAAGCCGGCAATTACTCTGCGCTGCAAAGTAGTTTACGCGCGGTCGATGAAGGCACGTGGTGGAGTCGAGGCTGGAACC
>WLOY01000169.1 GCA_009699015.1 Actinomycetota bacterium
ACCGGCCGCTGAACGGCCCTACTCTCCGCTGCATGAGCCTGCGCAGGCGCGCCACCGTTTCATTCCTCATCACGATCACGATCGTCGTCATCGCATCGGCCGCACTCACGCGGGCCTTCACCGCTGAGGTCGATCGGCAGAGCCTCATCACCGACCGCATCGAGCCGGCCGCGCAGGCCGCAAATGCCCTGCGATCCGCGACTGCGCGAACCGCCGCTGGAGTCGCGCAGTACGTGGTGACGGGCGAGGGCGACGAGCGCCTCCTTGCCCAGACCGCCCTTGATGAGTCGACGGCCCTGCTCGCGTCACTCGGGCCCCTGATCGCCGGCGAGCGGGCCCTTCAGGCTTCCGCCAGCGCCGTCAACCGGGCACGCGACTCGTGGCTCACCAAGGACATCAACCCGATACTCGCCGCCATGGCCGACGGCAATCGCGCGGACGCAACGGCGCGAGTGGACGCGCCCGCATCTCACGTGCGATTCGCCGAGCTCGAATCCGCAAACGCGCAGCTCATCACGGCCATCGAAGGGGCTCGGAGCCGGGGACTCACTGACCTGCGCCGCATCACACGAGACCTCGGGCTCGCCCTCGCGGCCGCAGCCCTCCTCGCGATCGGTCTTTCGGCGTTCTCCATCATCGCCCTGCGTGCCTGGATTCTCGCGCCACTCGACCGGGTGCGAGCGAACCTTCGTGAGGCTGCCGCACTGCCCTCACATGAGACCCCGATCGACCGGACCGGGCCGGCCGAGATCGCCGAGGTCGCCGGGGACGCCGAGGCGCTGCGCCGGGCACTGCTGCGGGAGATCGACGCGGCCGATGCAGCGAGGTTCGCCCTCGAGCACGGCGCTCCGCTGGTCGTGGCTCTGCAGCGGGAGATGGCGCCTCCTTCCGCGGCACGGATTGCCGGCATCAACGTGTCCGGGACAACGCGCGCTGCGCAGGGCGTGATCGCCGGTGACTGGTGGGATGCGGTCCGGCTGCCTAACGGCCGACTCGGCCTTGTCATGGCCGACGTCTCAGGGCACGACCTGCACGCCGGGGTCACCGCGGTCGGCCTGCGCTCCGTCTTCCGGACCGGCCTGCTTGCCGGACTCGAGCCGGATCAGGTGATGGAGCTGGCTGCCAACGGGCTGCGAGCCGGTGGGCGCCTCGTCACCGCCTTCGTCGCGATCCTGCAGCCCGGATCCGGCCTGATCACCTGGGCGAACGCCGGGCACCACCCGCCGCTCATCGTCAGAGGTGACGGGGCGATCCGCTCCTGCGAGAGCACCGGCCAGTTGCTCTCACCGCTCGGCGGGCAGTGGCGCACGAGTCAAGCACCCTTCGGCACGGGCGACGTGTGCCTCGCGTTCACCGACGGTCTCGTCGAATCACTCGATGATGGCGGGGAGGAGTTGGGGCAGCACGGTCTCATGGCGCTCATCGAAGGCCTAGCTCCGTCCGCGCGGGACGACCCGAAGGAGCTCGCCGAGTGCGTCATCGGCCGGGCGCGCCTGCGCGCAACCGAATGGGACGTCGACGACATCACGGTGCTGGCATTCGGATGGAACTCCGGCGGCCCCTGAACGCCGGAGAAGTTTCGCCCGCTCATCGCAAACCGATTGCGCGACCCATCACGCGCCGACAGACTGAGGGGCCCGAATCAACTGCCCTCCCCGTCGACGGATCGGATCCTGCATGAGGTACGTGCTGCCCCTGACGGACCCGGTCCTTGCCACGCGGTCCATCTGCGTCACGCTCAGCGGCCTTCGCATCCTCGACGACGTGAGCATCGGCATTCCTGAGGGGACGGTCACCGGTCTCATCGGGCCGAACGGCGCAGGCAAGACAACCGTCTTCAACGTGATCAGCGGGTTCGTCAAGCCTGACTCGGGTGAAATTCGGGTCGACGGACGAAAGCTCAAGCACATCCATCCGCACCGGCTCACCGAACTCGGCATCGCCCGCACCCTGCAGGGGGTCGGCCTCTTCCCCAGCCTCACCGCCCTCGAGAACGTCATGCTCGGCGGGTCCTCACGGGTGAAGAGCGGCATCATCGCCCAAGCGCTCGCCATGCCCTGGACCGACACCGAGCAGGCCGACCTGCGCGAGCGGGCACTCGCGATCATGACCGAACTCGGGGTCGAGTCGGACGCAGGGCGAATGCCCGGCGAGCTCCCCTACCCGATCCAAAAGCGCGTGGCGCTGGCCCGAGCCCTCGTGAGCGATCCCAAGATCCTCCTGCTAGACGAGCCAGCCGGAGGGATCAGCGCCGGCGACATGGCCGACCTCGCCCGGCTCATCATGAGCTGGGTGCCCAAGCGGACAGTGCTCCTCGTCGAGCATCACATGGAGCTCGTCATGGAGGTGTGCGACCTTATCTGGGTCCTCGACGCAGGCAAGGTCATCTCCGCCGGGACCCCCGAGGTCGTCCGGCAGGATCCAGCGGTGCTCGCCGCATACCTCGGCCAGGAGGGGGCAGCCTGATGCTTTCCATAACGGATCTCACGGTGAGCTACGGCCCGGTCGAGGCCTTGAACGGGGTCACCATCTCGGTGCCCCGCGGCGAGATCACTGCGGTCATCGGGGCGAACGGGGCCGGCAAGTCGACGCTCATGCGCACGCTGGCCGGGCTCGTGACCCCGACTGCGGGGCAGGCCACCCTCGACGGTGAGGTCATCACGCGCAAGAGCCCCGAGGACATCGTCCGCATGGGCGTCGCCCTCGTGCCCGAGGGCCGCTCGACGATCCCCGAGCTCACCGTTGAGGAGAACCTGCGACTCGGGGGGCTGTGGCGGGCCAAGTCCGATCGCCGCGCCGCGCAGGCCGAGGTGTTCGACCTGTTCCCGGTCCTCGCGGAGCGCCAGCGCATGCGGGCCGACACCCTCAGCGGCGGGGAGCGCCAGCAGTTGGCCATCGGCCGTGCGCTCATGTCGAACCCAAAATGCCTGCTCCTCGATGAGCCGTCACTCGGCCTCGCGCCACTCATCGTCACGCAGATCCTCCACCTCGTCCGCCGCCTCGCGGACGAGACGAGGATCGCGGTGCTCCTCGTCGAGCAGAACGCCGTGACCGCCCTGCGCATGGCCGACACCGGCGTCGTCCTCAATCTCGGCCGGATCGTGCAAACCGGTCCGGCGTCCGAGATCGCGTCGGACGAGAAGCTTCGACATGCCTACCTCGGATACTGAAGGGCACGGCGATGACCTCATTCATTGACTACCTCATCGGTGGCGTCAGCAACGGCGCCGTCATCGCCCTCATGGCGATCGCGCTCGTCCTCATCTGGCGCGCGACCCGGGTCGTGAACTTCGCGCAGGTAGGCCAGGCGATGTTCACGACCTTCGTGGCACTGACCGTGCAGACCGTCACGGGTTCCTGGGTACTTGCGTTGGCCGTCGCCATGGTCGCCGGGGCGATCCTCGGCGTCATCGTCCAGTTCCTCGTGCTGCGACCAATGCGCCGTGCCGACACCTCGGGCGCCATCATCGCGACCTTTGGTGTCCTCATCGCGCTGCAGGCTGCCGTCGGCATGATCTGGGGTGGCGATGCGCAGGCCTATCCGCAGCCCTTCGACAACGCCGGGATCGTCGCATTCGGACGCATCTGGCCCATTTCCGTCTACGACCTCGTCGTGATCGGCGTGACCATCCTGCTCGTCGTTGCGCTCTCCCTGCTCTTCACGCGAACCTCGATCGGACTTGCGATGCGTGCCTCTGCGTTCAATCCTGAGGTTGCTCGCCTCTCGGGGGTGCGAGTGAGCCGCGTGCTCACCTTCGGGTGGGCACTGGCCGGGGTAGTCGGCGCGGTCGCCGGCGTGCTCGTCGCCCCAAGTTCAACCGTGTCGCCGACCACCTTCGACATCCTGCTCGTGTTCGCCTTCACCGCCGCGGTGATCGGCGGGCTCGACAGCCTCGTCGGAGCGGTCGCCCTCGGCGTCTTCGCCGGGCTCGTCATCTCACTCGTATCCGGCCTCAGCAACTCGGGCAATGCCCCGGTCGTCGCCCTGATCCTGCTCGCACTGTCGTTGATCACCAAGCCCGACGGAGTCTTCGGGCATCACAAGGCCAGGGCGGTATAGCGCAATGACATCCCTCCTGCGATTCCCTGGCGGCCGCCTCGTCGGCCACGCTGCATTCGTCATCATCATCTGGTTCCTCATCATGCGGCTCAACGACTCCGTCGACCCGCTCGCGAACTACTACATCGCCCTCGTCGCGATGTACGCCACCGCAATGTTCGGCATGGTCATCCTTGTGGGCCTCTCCGGCCAGGTGTCGCTGGGCAACGGGGCCCTCATGGCGGTCGGCGGCTACGTCTTCGCCGTCACGTCGCTTCACTGGCAGACGGTCCCGATCCTGGGCGTGCCATGGAATGGGTGGTGGTCGATGGCCTTCGCGGCCGTCGGCGGCATCGTCGTCGGGCTCCTCATCGGGGGCATCGCCGCCCGGCTGCGCGGGCCGTATCTCGCTGGTCTCACCCTCGGCCTCGCCGTAGGCGTCCCGGCAATTGCCAATCGCTTCCCGGAACTCCTCGGTGGCGAGAGCGGTCTCATGATCACCGTCCCCTACCCCGATGGCGGCTATGCCCCGGTGGAGGAGGAGGTCTTCGTCGACGGAACCGTCGAGGGCCAGTCGGGTGACGCATCAAGCGTGGCGGTGCCGTCAGCGGAGGCGACCGTCTCGCCGGATGACATGCTCACCTTGGACAACTTCCCCGCCGCCGACGCCAGCGCGGCAGCACCGTCCGTGGACGCCTCCGTCTCGCCGGATGACATGCTCACCTTGGACAACTTCCCCGCCGCCGACGCCAGCGCGGCAGCACCGTCCGTGGACGCCTCGAGCGGCGATCTCGGCGCGACAGACCTCAGCGGTGCTGGCGATCTCATCGACGCGGGCTTCATCATCGAGCGCTGGCAGGCGGGGCTCGCGATCACGGTCGCGTGCATCGCTGCGTTCATCGCCTTGAACCTCGTTCGAGGTCGGCAGGGCAGGGTGTGGCGCGCGGTTCGGGACGACTCGATCGCCGCAGCGGTCTCCGGCATCTCCCCGGCGAAGGCGAAGGTTTCGGCTTTTGCCGTGAGCAGCCTATTCGCTGCCCTCGCGGGTGCCGTTTTCGCGCAGATCCTCAGCTACGTAGGCCCCGGTGCCTTTGGCCTGGGCCTTTCGCTGTCGCTTCTCGTAGGCGTCGTCCTCGGCGGGCGCTCGTCGCTCCTCGGCGCCGTGATCGGCGGTCTCCTGCTGGTCTGGCTCCCCGAATTCGTCCTGTCACTCGCCGAGCGAGGCGGCTGGGAGGACCAGATCACCAACAACGCGCCAAACCTCATCTACGGCCTGCTCGTCGTCCTCGTCGTCCTTCTGGCCCCGGGTGGGATCGTAGGATCAGTCCAATTACTCATCTCCAAGGTGACCCGAAGGGCTCCCAAGGGAGTTTGACCAATCCGATTGCAGACCCCGGAATACCCGGCTAGCCTCGCAATCAATCAGGACGTTACCCGCAGGTAGCCAACTGGCGGACCCTTCGTGAACGGTGAGTGTTCAAGGGTTCGAATTTCGGAACGACAATGCACGCGCGCCGCCAGGCGCGAACTTCTTGGGAGGAATGTCCGTGAAATCAGCACACACAGCCCGGTTTGTCGCCGCGGGTGTGGTCGCTGCGCTGGCCGTGGCCACCGCAGCACCCGCGGGGGCAGCAGCCCCCACCGTGGATCCAGGAGTATCGAAGAGCGAGATCGTCATCGGCACGACGACCCCGCTCACCGGCCCGGCCTCGCCCGGCTACAAGTTCGTGGCCCCGGCAGCACAGGCGTACTTCGACTACGTCAATGCGAACGGCGGGATCAATGGCCGCAAGATCAAGTACGTCGTCGCTGACGACGCCTACAACCCGGCCCTGACTAAAAAGGCGACCAGCCAGCTGATCCTGCGGGACAAGATCTTCGCGATGTTCGGCGCCCTCGGCACCCCGAGCCACTCGGCGGTCGTCACAGACCTCAACCGCCGCGGCATCCCGGATGTCTTCGTCAACACCGGTTTCTCCGGCTTCGACAATGCGAAGCGCTACCCGACGACCTTCCCGTACTTCCCGTCCTACACGGTCGAGGCGAAGTCGATGGCGTTCTACATTCAGGGCGATGCAGCACTGAATGCCAAGACCAAGTGCCTGTTTTACCAGGACGGCGAGTTCGGCGACAACGCGATGGCGGGCTTCGCAGCCGCGGGTCTCTCGTTCGCGACGAACACCTCGTACTCGTCAGGCCAGCAGGTGGCCCCGTTCACCTCGCAGGTCACGAAGCTCAAGGCCGCCGGCTGCGATCTCGTCGTCTTCTTCGGCGTGACCTCGGCAACGGCACAGCTCCTCGGAACTGCCGCAAAGCTCGGCTTCCGGCCCACCTGGATGATCACCTCGGTCGGATCTGACCCGTCAGTCCTCGGGGCCTCCCTCGGAGCATCGACGAACGCACTGCTCAACGGCATCTACTCGCCGAGCTTCATCGTGCCGATCCAGGACGAGGGCAACGCGTACGTCAGCCAGATGAAGGTCATCGCGACCAAGAACAACCTGCCGTGGAACTTCTACACGTACTACGGCATCAACACCGCATACGTGTTCGCGCAGGCACTCAAGGCTGCTGGCCCCGATCTGACAAGGGCATCGCTCATCAACGCACTCCAGACCAAGGCCAGCACCTTCCGCTCGGCCGCAGTCGTGCCGATGGTCATCAACTCGAAGTCTCACCAGGGCCTCACCGGCTACTGGATGGGCCAGTACAACGCAAGCGGGCAGCTCGAGCGCAAGACGAGCTACATCATCACCGCGACGAGTGCGACCACCGGTGGAGCAAAGCAGAGCAGTTACTCCGCCCCCGCCCCCACGCCCAAGCTGCTTCCGTAGCCAGAAACGCGAGATAAGGACACCATGAAGACAATGACCATTCGCCGCCTTGTCGCGGCAATCGCATCGACGGGGCTGCTCATCGCAGCAGCCCCGGCGGTGGCACCGGCAGCAAACGCTGCCGACGCCTGCGCCCTCGGCGCAACCTGTGAAGGCAGCCTCACCGGCA
>WLOY01000017.1 GCA_009699015.1 Actinomycetota bacterium
GGTCATCCTCGCGGCGACAGTGAACTGGGACCTGCTGCCGCTCGCCTTCGCCGGCTGCTGCCTGCTCCTGTGGTCGACCACAGGAGCAGGCAGCAGCCGGCGAAGGCGAGCGGCAGCAGGTCCCAGTTCACTGTCGCCGCGAGGATGACCGTGGGGGCGAGGGCCACGAGGGCGGCGTCCCACGGCCGGCGCTTGACGGTGAGAGCGGTCGCGATGACCGCCACGACGAGGGGGATGAGGAGAAGGACGACGTTCACGTCGAAGAAGGTTCGCCCGGAATCAAGACCCTCGAACGAGCCCGTCAGGGCACGCGTGATCATGGCCGAGATCTGCATGAAGATTCCGGTGATGACCGGGTACTCAAGCGGGGTCTGGCCAGATTGGGTCTGAAGATACGGGATGAGGCCGTCGGCGAAGCCGCGCAGGGAGTACAGGGGCGGGATATCCGAATAGCACAGGTGCTCGTAGCGCTCAGGCGACGCCCATCCGGTGCTTCGGCAGGACAGGTCGAGCGCATAGCCGACCGCGTACGCCGCAGTCGTGATGACGATGAGCACCCGAAGGGGTGACCACCAATACCTGCTCGATCGCGCGAGTAGGCCGATGGGCCCGCCGATCACGTTGCTGGCACTCCTGGCGACCGGATCCTCGGCCGATGGGTGCACGATCTCCGCCCGTGTGGTCACCACACGAGCCTATTCGGAAGGGGGCCCGCTACCGGCCGCACTCGGGGTTGGTGTCGGAGTGGGCGGTGGAGTGGGCGCCGCCGGATCGACCGGGGTCCCGGGCGCGAGGTCGGGAATCGCTTCGGGTGACGCGACATCTGCGGCCGGGTCGACCGGCTCGCTGGGCAGCGGAGCAACATCGCCGGGGATCGACTCATCGATCGGCCCGGAAGACGGCCCGAACTCGACGATCTGGGGGATCGGGCAGCCCATCGGGACCTCCTCGCCCTCCGGTGGCAGCACGGTCGGGCAGTTGATGGGGACGATGACCCCGGCCGGGGGCGCCGGGAAGGTGACCTGCTCCGACTCACCGAGTGCGGCCTTCATGAACGCGACCCAGATCGCGGCCGGGAAGGATCCGCCCGTGACGGTACCGAGCCCGCCCGTGCCTGAGAGTGACACCGGGATTCCGGCCTCGTCCTCCTTGGCCATGAGCACGGCGGTCGCGAGCTGCGGCGTGTAGCCGACGAACCACGCACTGCGGTTTCCGTCGGTCGTGCCCGTCTTCGCTGCCGCCGGACGCCCTAGGGCCATTGCCGTGGCACCGGTTCCGTTCGTGACGACCTTGGCGAGCGAGTAGGTGACCGTGTTCGCCACATCCGACGTGAAGGCCTCAGTGGTCTGGGGATCTGACTCGTAGAGCAGCCCGCCATTTGGGCCGAGCACCTTGATGACCACCGTCGGGGTGGCGCGGGCCCCGCTCGCGGCGAACGTCGCATAGGAGTTGGCCATGTCGAGTCCTGAGGGAGATGCGGTTCCGAGGACGAACGTGAGGTCGAGTTGGCCGAGGTTCAGTCCGGGCGTGCTCTCCGGGATCCCGGCGCGCAATGCGGCATCGGCGACCCGTTCGACCCCGACATCGGACTCTAGTTCGACGTAGGCGGTGTTGATGCTCCGCTCTGTTGCCTGGAGTAGCGACACCTTTCCGTACGACTTGTCGCCGTAGTTCGTGAGCGTGTATCCCTTGATCGTTGCGGGCGAGTCGCCATCCCACATCGAGGAGAGCGGCACGTCGGCCTCGACCGCCGCCGCAAGGGCGAAGGGCTTGAAGGTCGACCCCGCCTGCGCAAATCGCCTCGTCGCATTGTTGATCTGGTCGTCAACGAAATCCTTGCCTCCGTACATCGCGATGACCTGGCCCGTGCCGGGCCGGATCGCCGCGAGGCCGATGCGCAGGCCCTCCGTGTCTGACTTCGGGCCCGCCTCCTTCACGGCTGCGGTCGCGGCGCGCTGCGCCTTCCGCTCGAACGTCGAGGTGATGCGCAGGCCGCCGCGCTGGATCTCGGTCTCGTCGAACCCGAGTGCGGCGAGCTCGGTCGTGACCGCATTCAGGAGGAAGCCGGTCTGGCCCCCGAGGCGGTTACCGGCCTTGGCCTTGGTGATTTCCGGGAAGGCAGTCGACGCCTGCTCTTCCGGGGTCAGCCACCCCTGCTCGACCATCGCATCGATGACGTACTCCCAGCGGCCCTCGAGGGCAAGCAGGTTCTCCTCGGGAGACAGGCCGCTCGGCGACTTGATGATCGACGCGAGGACGGCCCCCTCGGAGGTGGTGAGCTCGGTGACCGGCTTGCCGAAGTAGGCGATGGACGCCGCTTCGATCCCATACGCCCCGCGACCGAAGTAGATCGTGTTGAGGTAGTCCTCGAGGATCTGCGACTTGGAGACCACTGTCTCGAGCTTGAATGCGAGGAGCGCCTCGCGGATCTTGCGGTCCCAGGACCGGTCCTGGGATAGGTAGGCGTTCTTCGCGTACTGCTGGGTGATGGTTGATCCGCCCTGGGTCGAGCCGCCGCTCACGTTGTTCCAGATGGCCCGACCGACGCCGAGCGGTGAGATGCCACCGTGCTCGTAGAAGGTTCGGTCCTCTGCGGCCAGGACGGCGTTTTGGACCTCGATCGGCACGCTGGCCAGGGGCACGCTCCGCCGGGTCGCCTCGCCGAGCCGGCCGAGTTCTGTCGTGCCATCGGCCCAGTAGACGATGGTCGCCTCGCTCGTCGAAACCTCGTTCGGTGACGGCACATCTGTGCTCGCCACCGCGATGGCTCCGGCCCCAATGCCGATGACGATGAGCAGCAGGACCCCGATGACGACGCGCATCGGCCAGCGACGCCGTGAGGCGGCGGGCGCCGGGCGCCTGTTCGAGCGTCGCTTCTGGGCCGGTCGGCCTTGCTCGCTCACAAGAGTCCTTCGGGGCAATGACCACGGTGGTCAGCGGATATGCGGGGTCGCTCAGTCAAGGAGATCACGGGACTTCGGCAGTGCACGCCTCGGCACGCCGTCACCTAGGACGTATGTGGTGGCAAGAAAGTTCCATGAACACCGCTGGCACACCTCGACGACGTAGACCTTGAACTCGCCGAACTGGGTCGCCATGAGCGGTAGTTCGTCTGTTTGACGGATGCGGCCCGAGTACGGCCCCAGTTGGTCGCCGTAGACGTAGGTGACGGTGACAAAGCCCGCGGCGCGACAGGCCGGGCAGGGACCGTCGGCGCTCTCCCCGTGGTGCTTGGCCGCGCGCAGCAGGTAGGTATCGGCATCGCAGAGATCGCTTGAGAGCGCGCCGCCATTGAAGAGGCGGTGTAGGGCGGCGCGGCGCTGCAGCCCGAAGTTCACGACTGATCTCGGGGCGGCCGGATCGGCGATCGGCTCGAGGATCGACGTCCTTGACCTGGAGTCGGAGGCCGCACCCTTCCCGGAGGTCCCGCGGACGATGCTCCCGCGCACGCCTGAGCGACGGGGAACGGCCATGACAACTGATTCTACGCCGACTCTCAGCCCCGACTGCCGTCGGCGATTTGCGGTGTTTCCGCAACCTAGGGTGACTTAATTCGACACGATATATCGAATCGATATATCGTCAACGCATGGCGAGACGAGCGGACATCCTCGAGTACGCGATCCTCGGCATGCTCGGCGATGGCCCGCTCCACGGCTACGAACTGCGCAAGCGCCTCGCCGTCGTCCTCGGTCCCTTCCGGCCCCTTTCCTACGGCTCGCTGTACCCGGCGCTCCATCGGATCTCGGCCCGTGGCCTCATCACGGGCGCGGAGGTCACGGCGGCCATCGAAACCTCCGCTCCTCCGCTGAGCGCGAAGCGGGCACGCGTCGTCTACGCGCTCACCGGTGATGGCAAGGAATCCTTTGCCGCCTGGGTCAACGAGACCGGCCCGGAGGCGTGGGACGACGAGGGCTTCGCGACCCACCTCGCGTTCTTCTCGCGGACCGAGGCCCGCGCCCGGGTTCGCATCCTGCACGGTCGCAGGTCACGCCTCGAGGAGCGGGTCGCGCTGCTCCGCGAGTCGATGACCCGAAGTCGTGAGCGCGTGGACGCCTACACCCTCCAACTCCAGCAGCACGGGCTCGAGGGCGCCGAGCGTGAGGTCCGGTGGCTGAGTGAGCTCATCGCTGCCGAGGAGTCGACTGCGAACCCCCCCACATCCCATGAGTCCACGGCAACGAATAGCGAACCATCACAGAACAAGGAGATCCAATGAGCTCAATCCGCCTCGCGGTGATCGGCATCGGCAACTGCGCGTCATCGCTCGTCCAGGGCGTCGAGTACTACAAGGACGCTGATCCGTCGGGCTTCGTGCCCGGCCTCATGCACGTGCAGTTCGGCGATTACCACGTCCGCGACGTCGAGTTCGTCGCAGCCTTCGACGTCGACACCAAGAAGGTCGGCCTCGATCTCGCCGATGCCATCGGGGCATCCGAGAACAACACCATCAAGATCTGCGACGTTCCGCACACGGGCATCACCGTGCAGCGCGGCCACACCTTGGACGGGCTCGGCAAGTACTACCGCGAGACGATCACCGAATCCGACGCTGCACCCGTCGATATCGTCGCGGCACTCAAGGCCGCCAAGGCCGACGTCGTTGTCTGCTACCTGCCCGTCGGGTCTGAGGCGGCCGCGAAGTTCTACGCCCAGTGCGCCATCGACGCCGGGTGCGGATTCGTCAACGCACTCCCTGTCTTCATCGCCAGCACGCCCGAGTGGGCGAAGAAGTTCGAGGATGCCGGGCTCCCCATCGTCGGCGACGACATCAAGAGTCAGGTCGGGGCCACGATCACCCACCGCGTCATGGCAAAGCTCTTCGAGGACCGAGGCGTGATCCTGGACCGCACCTACCAATTGAACGTGGGCGGGAACATGGACTTCAAGAACATGCTCGAGCGCGATCGCCTGGAGTCGAAGAAGATCTCCAAGACCCAGTCGGTCACCTCGCAGGTCGGACATGATCTCGGCGAGCGCAATGTTCACATCGGACCATCCGACTACATCGCCTGGCTTGACGACCGCAAGTGGGCGTTCGTCCGGCTCGAAGGCCGGGCGTTCGGCGACGTGCCACTGAACCTTGAGTACAAGCTCGAGGTCTGGGACTCTCCGAACAGCGCCGGTGTCATCATCGATGCTGTTCGAGCCGCGAAGATCGCCATGGACCGGGGCATCGGCGGGCCAATCCTCTCGGCCTCCAGTTACTTCATGAAATCCCCGCCCGTTCAGTACAGCGACAGCGAGGCCAAGCAGGCCGTGGAGGATTTCATCAGCGGCACGATCGAGCGCTGATAGCGTGACGCGGGTGGCGAGATTCTCAGCACTGCGCGAGGTCCTCGCCACCCGCGACTTCAGGAGGCTCTACGCCGTCCGGCTCATCGGCCAGTTCTCCGACGGGCTACTCCAGGCAGCGCTCGCGACCTTCGTGCTCTTTTCTCCGGAGCGGCAGCCCGACGCCATCAAGGTCGCCGCTGCATTCGCCATCCTCCTGCTCCCCTACTCCATCATCGGCCCGTTCGCCGGGGTGTTCCTGGACCGGTGGCGCCGACGCGATGTTCTCGTCCGGGCAAACATCGTCAAGGCCATCGCAACACTGCCGATCATCGGGCTCGTCGTCATCGGCAACGACGGACTGTGGCTGGGCGTCGCGGTGCTCACCGTCCTCGGTGTCGGCCGCTTCGTCCTCGCCGGCCTCTCGGCCTCCCTCCCGCACGTCGTGTCGGGCCGGGATCTCATCACCGCCAATGCGCTCACCCCGACCTCCGGCACCATCGCCGCCGCGATAGGAGCAGTGAGTGGCATCGCCCTGCGAGCCAGCGTCGGCGGCGGCGACGCGGGCAGTGAGCTCGTCCTCGCCCTCGCCGCCTGCGGGTTCGCCGGGGCAGCGCTCGCGGCGACCCGAATCGGGCGGATGAAACTCGGTCCGAGCGGCGAACGGCCGGCCGACACCCTCAAGGGCGTGGCACTCGGCATGATCGACGGCATCCGCCAGCTGTCACGCGCACCTATCGCAGGCCGGGCGATAGCGGTTGCAGGGGCTCATCGGGTGGCCTTCGGGGCACTCACGGTGGTGGCCCTTCTCCTCGTACGCAACACGTTCAACCCGGCCGCAGAAGCCGACGCTGCCCTCAATGAGTTTGCGGTCATCACGGCATGCGCGGCCGCAGGAGCCCTCATCGCGGCGATCCTCACACCGGGGGTGACCCGTCGTTTCGGAGCGGTCACGTGGTCCATCGTCGTCCTGCTCCAGGCCGGCGTCCTCGGGGTCGCCCTCGTCTATACGGGAGCCATGACGCCATCAATGCCCGCGCTCCTCGCCGGAGCAGCCTCCATCGGCTTCGCAGGGCAGGGGGTGAAGGTGTGCGCCGACACCCTCGTTCAGCGTCATGTGCCCGACGATCATCTCGGGCGCGTGTTCGCCATCTTCGACATGGTCCTCAACGTCTGCCTCGTCGGTGGCATCACGATCATGGCCTTCGGAGCACCGCCATCCGGTCAGGCACCCGGGCTCATCCTCGGCATCGGAGTACTCCTCGTGGGCACGGCACTCTGGTATCGGTGGGCCTCACGCCGTAGGCTCTCCACGCACATCACCTAAGCATCGTCAGGAGAGCACATGTCGAACGGCAAGCGTTGGGGGATCCGGGCCGTCGCCTCGCTCCTGATCTTCATCATCACCATCATCGTCACCCCCGTGGCCCTCATTGGGCACTGGGGTCACCGTACTGTCGTCGACAGCACCCAGTACCTGGCCACGGTCGGCCCGCTCGTCGACGACCCCGCCGTGCAGGATGCCGTGTCGAAGGTGATCACTGACGCCGTCGTGAAGCAGGTCGACACGAGCGCCCTCGTTGGCGGTTTCCTCGGAAACTTCATTCAGGACAAGACCATCGCGGATAAGCTCACCGACCCGATCGCCGCGGGGATCAACAACCTCGTGTACGAACTCGTCCACACGTTCGTCGCATCGAAGGAATTCGCGAAGATCTGGTACACCACGAACGAGGTCGCACAGGCCAGTCTCATCGCGCTTCTCGAGGACCGTCCGAATGGCCCGATTCAGATCAAGGGCGACTCGATTGTCCTGGACATCTCCTCCATGCTCACCGCAGTCCAGTCCACCTTGGTCAATAACGGGTTCGACCTCGCATCTAAGGTCGCCATCCCACCGAGCGACAGCGAGATCGTGCTCGCGCAATCCGCCGCGATCGGGCAACTGCAACTCATCTATCGCCTGTCCGCACCGGTGCTGCAGTGGTTCCCGCTGCTCATCGCGATCCTCTTCGGCCTGTCGATCGCCCTAGCACGCAACCGGTCACGCACCGTGCTCGCCGTCGGCATCGCACTCATCGCCTGCGCAGGGGCCACCCGGGTGCTCATGAACACGGCCGAGACCCTGTTCGTGAACCAGTTGTCCGGCACCATCTTCGAGGGCGCCGCCACCAGTTTCTGGGGAACCTTCTTCAATTACCTGCTCGCCGGGCTCTTCGCTGTGCTCGTACTTGGAATCGTGATCGCCTTCGGTGGTTGGTTCGCCGGAGTCTCACGGCCCGCCACGAGCATGCGCACTGCCGTCGGTCGCGGACTCCACAGCATTGGGTCCGGCGTGCCGGCAGGAGTTCGCCGCTCCTTCCGCTCCTACGCCCCGGTCCTGCGGTGGATCATCGCCATCGTCATGGTGCTCGTGCTGAGCCTCGGCGCATTCATGTCGATGGATCGGGTCATCTGGCTGAGCCTGCTCACGGCCGGGCTCCTCACCCTGCTCGAGATCCTGATCGGGCCGGATCGCATCGACTCAGTCAATGAGCCGGCCGAGTTGGCAGCGGCGCCTAGCTAGCGGCTCGCCCACCATTGCCTCAGCGCGTCCGTGGCCTGCTGTTCACTCAGCGGGCCACGGTCGAGGCGCAGTTCCATGAGGTACCGGTAGGCCTCGCCGACAACCGGGCCCGGAGTGAGGCTCAGGATGCTCATGATCTGGGCACCGTCTAGGTCGGGGCGCAGCGCATTCAACTCCTCCTCCTCCGCAAGGACAGCGATCCGCTCCTCGAGCGAGTCATAGGCCTGCTGCAGGGCGGCCGCACGGCGCTTGTTGCGAGTCGTCGAATCGGCCCTCGTGAGCTTGTGGAGTCGCGTCAGTTGGTCGCCCGAATCGCGAACGTAACGCCGCACCGCAGAGTCTGACCATTCACCGGTTCCGTAGCCGTGGAACCGCAGGTGCAGCTCGACGAGCTTTGACACGTCGTCGATCATCTCCCCGGAGAACCTCAGCGCCTGCATGCGCTTGCGCGTCATCCGAGCGCCCACGACCTCGTGATGGTGGAAGGACACCCGGCCGTCGTCCTCGAACTTTCGGGTTCTCGGCTTGCCGATGTCGTGGAGCAGGGCCGCGAGGCGGAGGACTGGGTCCGGCCCACCTGCGGGCTCATGAGTTGTCTCAAGGTCCATCGCCTGCTCCAGGACCGTGAGGGTGTGCTCGTAGACATCCTTGTGGTGGTGATGCTCGTCCAACTCGAGTTGAAGGAGTGGCAACTCCGGGACGACGTACTCGGTCAGGCCCGTGCCTACGAGAAGTTCGAGCCCGGTTCGGGGGTCGTCGGACATCAGGATCTTCATGAACTCGTCTCGGATGCGTTCCGCCGAGACGATCTCCAGCCGCCCTGCCATCTCGGTCATGGCGATGACAACATCGGCCACAACATGGAAGCCGAGCTGCGAGGCGAATCGTGCCGCTCGCAGCATGCGAAGTGGATCGTCGGAGAACGAGTGCTCAGGGGATCCGGGGGTACGGATGAGTTTTGCCCCGAGGTCGGTGCGGCCGTCGAAGAGGTCGACGAGGATAAGCCCCGGCAGTGTGAGTGCCATGGCATTGATGGTGAAGTCTCGGCGGGCGAGGTCGCCCTGGAGACTGTCGCCGAAGTCCACTGCTGGCTTGCGGGACTGCGGGTCGTAGTGCTCACTCCGGTAGGTCGTGATCTCGCACTCACGTCCTTGGATTCGAGAGCCCACGGTTCCGAACTTGATTCCGACATCCCAGATGGCCTCAGCGAAGGGGGCGAGGATCTCCAGGATCTCCGCTGGGCGGGCGTCGGTGGTGAAGTCAAGGTCGGAGTCATCCCTCAGCCTGCCGAGCATCGCATCCCGCACGGGCCCGCCGACGAGCGCGATCGCATGACCGTTCTCCGCGAAGCGGCGTCCGATGCCGTCAAGCAGGCCGGACAACGGCTTGAGTCGGTCGATAACGGAGCGTTCGGTCTCTGCGGGCACCCACAGAGCGTAATGAGTCTGCGGACGGGTTTATCCTGCGGACATGAGCGTGCACAGGCCGAGCGTCGAGGAGACCTCCGCCGGGGGGCTCGTGCTCGACCGGTCAGGCCCGGTGACGAAGGCGGCGCTCATCGCGCGCCACGACCGACGAGGCCGCCTGGTCTGGTCCATGCCCAAGGGCCATCTCGAGCCGGGTGAGACCGCCGAGGATGCGGCAATCCGCGAGGTCCAGGAGGAGACTGGCATCGAGTCTCACGTGATCGCGACCCTCGGGACGATCGACTTCTGGTTCATGTCCCAGGAACGCCGGATCCACAAGACGGTTCACCACTACCTTCTCGAGGCCGATGGAGGCGAGTTGAGCGATGCTGACGTCGAGGTCGTGAAGGTGGCCTGGATTCCACTCGAAGAGGTTTCCGATCTCCTCCGCTACCCAGACGAGCGGCGCCTCGTCGGCATGGTGCCCGGACTCCTCGCCACCCCGGAGAGGTAGTGCGCCGCCTCCGCCGCCTCCTCGCCCCTGCAGTCATCGGTGCGGGCCTTGCCGCTTCGTTCGCCTTCCCCCCGGCGGGAGCGGCACCCGCGACCGGGTCCACGATCAATGTGGTCGTCGACTCCCTCGCGCCGCTGATCCCGGCGAGGGGTGGCGACCTACGGATATCCGGGCGGGTGGTGAACTCCTCGGCGCAGCCGATCGAACAGGTCGCGGTCAGGCTACGGCTTTCGAGTCAGCCCCTGAGCGATCGTGACCAGCTGTCCGATGTGGCGAACATGCCATTGATCCCGTCGCTAGCGGGCCCATCGGACACTGCGATTGAAGAGTCGCGCTCTGGCATCGACCCCGTCCTGCGACCGGGTGAGGAATCACCCTTCGTCATCACGGTTCCGCTCGCTGACCTGCCGCTCGGTGGCGCCGGCACCTACGTCATTTCAGTCGAGGCACTGGGTACCGATCCCGAGGGGGCGCAGGCCACCCTGGGCATTCAGCGCACCTTTCTTCCGTGGTTCCCGAAGGGGACTGACCTCAACCCCGTCGGCCTGACCTGGCTCTGGCCCCTCGCTGATTGGCCGGCGCGCGACGCAGACGGCACGCTCCTTAACGACAGCACGCCCCTGTCGCTCGCTCCAGGAGGCCGCCTGGCCGATCTCGTTTCCGTCGCGTCCCTGAATCCGTCGGTCGTCACCTGGATCGCGGATCCTGAGCTCTTGCAGGCAGCGTCAGACATAGCCAACGGCTACCAGGTGCTACGCGATGGGGAACTTATCGTTGGTGACCGATCAGACGATGCCCGGAGCTGGCTCGCCGCGCTCAAGTCAGCGGTGCGAAGCTCACTCCTCCACGCGCTGCCCTACGCCGATATCGATGCGAGTGCTGCGCGTCGGGCGGGCCTTCAGCAGGATGTCGTCCGCGCGATCACCCGGTCGCCGAATATTGCCGCTCGCGCCATCGAAGAGCCCGTTGAGGGTGGCATCGCCTGGGCGCCGTCCGGTCGAATCGACAAGCGGACGGCAAACCTCCTGGCCGAAGCCGGGGTGACGACGATTGTGCTCGCCGCCGAGGCGATGACCCCCGTGTTCTCAACAGCAGACCCCGTCCTTCCAGCACAGACGCCGAACGGGATTGCCGACTATTCGACGGGCGTCGGACTCATCGATGCCGTGCTCCTCGATTCCGGTCTCACGAGCGCCCTCGGGTCGAGGCAGCGAACACGGGGCGAAATCGTGCTCGCTCGCCAGCGATTCCTCGCCGAGACCGCCCTCATCGCAACCGAACCAGGGGCTAAGCCAGATCGTGTCATCGCAGCCGGTCCTGCTGAGATCCGCTGGCACCCGACCGCCGAACTGCTCAATTCACTGCTGCGTGCCACCTCACAGGCCCCGTGGCTTCGCCCCACCACCATCGAGGAGTTGCGCGCTGCTCCCCGTGTGCCGAGGACGAAGGCGACCTACGGAACGGGCGTCGTCGCAGCGGAAATCAGTGCGCAGTACATGGGCCGGGTGAGGGCCGCCGAGGGGCGCCTTGATCGGCTCGTCGCCATTCTGGACGACCCTTCGACTGTAGGACCGGCGTACGCGGCCGCGCTGCTGCGCGCCCAGTCCTCCGCTTGGCGAGCCGAACCGAGCGTCGGCGCCGAACTCCTCGCCAGCATCAACGCCGGCCTGCTCGCGCGGACATCCTCGGTGCGGGTGCTGTCCTCGGGGACCGTCATCTTCTCAGGTGATGCCGGCCGGGTCCCGGTGACGATCGCGAACGACGGCGAGCAGGCCGTGAACGTCGGCCTCGCGCTCATCGGCCAGCCGAGCGCGCGGCTTGAGTCCGTGCCACTGGCCGGAATCCGTGTCGACCCGGGCAAGAAGGTGAGCGTTGACCTCGAGGCGCGTGTCGTCGGCGGCGAGCCGTTGACTGTCGAGGTGCAATTGCTCACCCCCTCCGGGGCGCGCTACGGCAGCCCCGCGACGATCTCGCTCGTTTCGACGGCATACTCACGTGCGGCCGGATGGGTCGTCGCCGCCGCATTCGCCGCCCTCGCAGCATTCGTAGTCATCGGCATCACGCGACGAATCAGGCGTTCCCGCTCATGGCGCAGCCCGAGTGATCCCGGGACGGCCGACTCATGAGGAATCAGATGCCCGCATGAGCAGTGTGATGCGCTCGAGCGCGCTCATGGCATCGGGCACCGTTGTGTCGCGGCTCACCGGCGTCCTTCGCGACGTCGCAGCGGCTGCGGCCCTCGGGTTCTACCTCGTCGCCGATGCCTTCTCCCTCGGAAATTCCCTTCCGACGATCATCTACATCCTCGTCGTGGGCGGCGCGCTCAATGCGGTCTTCGTTCCCCAGTTAGTCCGCCGGATGAAGGACGACCCCGATAGTGGACAGGCTTACGCTGATCGACTTCTGACCCTCGTCGGGACGGTCCTGCTCGCCCTGACCCTCGTGGCAGTTATCGCCGCGCCGCTCATCGTCGACCTTTACACTCCCGCCGATTACCCGGAGGCCGAGTTCGAATTGGCCGTGGCCTTCGCACGCCTTTGCCTGCCCCAGATCCTCTTTTACGGCATCTACACGATGCTGAGTCAGGTGCTCAATGCACGCGGCAGGTTCGGTGCGCCGATGTTCGCCCCGATCGCGAACAACATCATCGCGATCGCGACGTTCTTGCTGTTCATCGCAGTCGCTGGGACTGCGGCGGCCGCTGACGGCGACCTCACCTCGTCTCAGGTGCTTATTCTCGGCATCGGCACGACGCTTGGCGTCGTGCTGCAGGCGCTTATCCTCATCCCGATTCTCCTGCGCAGTGGTCACGTATGGCGGCTGCGCTTTGACTGGCGCGACGCCGGCCTCGGGCGGGCGGGAATCCTCGCGTTCTGGACGGTGGGGCTCGTCCTCGTGAACCAGGCCACGTATGTGGTGATCTCCCGGCTCGCGACTCAGGCCAACGTCGACGCCACCGCGGCAGGGGTCACGGCTGCTGGCCTCACTACTTACCAGAAAGCCCACCTCGTCTTCATGCTGCCACACAGTGTCATCACGGTGTCGATCGTCACGGCCATGCTCCCCGCCCTGAGCCGGTTGGCCCACAACGGTGATCTCCCGCGCGTAGGCCGCGAGATCGGCTCCACGATGCGCCTGGTGTCAGCCTTCATCATCCCGATTGCGGCAATTCTCATGGTCACGGGTTCTGGACTTGCCGTGCTCCTCTTCGGTTACGGTGCCGCGATCCCCGCCCAGGCAGCCATCATGGGCCAGATCGTCTCGGTCTTCATGATTGCCCTCCTGCCCTTCACCCTGTTCTACGTGCTCCTGCGCGGCTTCTATGCCCTCGAGGACACCCGCACCCCCTTCTTCATCAGTGTGGCGTTCAGCCTCGTCTGGCTCGTCCTCGCCGTTCCGCTCTTTCGTATCGTGGGCAGCGGTGGACCCCAGGTTGCGAGCCTGGCCCTCGCGTACGGGGTGAGCTACTGGGTCGGCATGGTCGTCGCCTGGATCATCCTCGCGCGCCGGGTGGGGGGCGTTGATTCCAAGCGGACGATCAAGGCGCTCCTGCGAATGTCCATCGCCGGCGCCTTCGCCCTCCTGCTCATGCTCGGCACCCGGGCCCTGCTCGTCGCCTACGTCACCGGCCCGGGTTCGGACAACAAGGGGTCCGTCCTGCTCACGGTGGTCACCGTGTCAGCCGTCGGAAGCCTTGCCTACCTCGGGGCCTCCTTGATCCTTCGAATCAGGGAGGTTTCGGAGATGATGGGAGTCATCAAGCGAAAGGTGCTGAAGCGGTGACCGAGTCCCGGAGGATCGCGCGCTACACATTCCTCGAGGAGGTTGTCTCCACGAGGGATGACCAGTCGGTCGTCCTTTGGCGCGGATTCGACGAAGTCCTCGCCCGCGACGTCTCAATCCGGTTGATTCCGCGCGATGACCCGCGCTCGGCGGCCCTCGTCGGCGCAGCCCAGTCCTCCGCCCTCGTCGAGGATCGACGACTGCTCCGAATCCTCGACGTGTTCGATGTGCCCGCCACCGAGGAAGCCCCCGCGACGATCGCCATCGTTAGCGAGTGGGCCACCGGGGTGACGATCCAGGAGATGATGCAGTCCCGGAACTGGGAGCCCCTTCCACTCAAGC
This sequence comes from Actinomycetota bacterium, assembly GCA_009699015.1. GTDB lineage: Bacteria > Actinomycetota > Actinomycetes > S36-B12 > S36-B12 > WLND01. The sequence continues at coordinate 13,886 of WLOY01000017.1, forward strand.
AGGCGATCTCGATCGTCGACGATGTCGCCCGAGCAGTTGCCGCAGGGGTCTCGAGCAATGTGAACCACGGCAGGCTTCGGCCATCCAGTGTCGTCATGACAGACGCTCACGAGGTGAGAGTCCGGGGTCTTGCCGTCGATGCGGCGCTCTGGGGGCAGTGCAACCCCGCACTCACGCCCGACGCCTGTGATGTCGATGCCCTCGGAAGCCTGCTCTACCTCCTCCTCACCGGGGTCTGGCCTGGCTCAGGAAGCCTGCCGGGCGTCGGACTCCCGCGCGCACCACGGGTTGGCCAGCATGTCCTGCCACCATCTCGCATCTCGGCCAGCGTGCCACGCACCATCGATGACTGCGTGGCGCGATCTGTCCAGGAGGCCGACCGCGCCCGGACCGTCCGCCTGATCAAGGACGCTCCCGCGTTCTCGATGATGCTCGGGCTGTCAAGGGACTACGTGGCCGCACCAACTGATTCCTCGCCGAGCATCATCGGTGGCAACCCCACGTTCGGCACCACGGGTCGCGTTCTTGCCTGCGTCGGTGGAGTCGTCGCGGTTGCGGTGGTCGGCTTGCTCGGCTGGGCCCTTGCGAACACCGGTCCGAGCGCTTGGAGCCCGAATCCGAATGAGGCAGCCGCTTCAATGCTCACCGGAACGGCGACGCCCGTCATCGAGGAGACCACAGGGATTGAGCAGGTGATACCTGTGGTCACCGCCACGTCATTCGACCCGTACTCCGACGATAATGACAACGGCAAGCCGGACGGACGCAAGGGCCGGGAGAACGAGGCCGCGGTCCCCCTCGCAATCGATGGTGATCAGGCGACGGCTTGGACGACGAGTAGGTATCGGTCTGCTGATGGTGACGGAAAGGGCGGGGTCGGGATCATCCTGGATCTCGGGGAGACCCACTCAGTGAACGCCGTGTCCATCGACTTCGACGGATCCGGGGCAGAGGCAGAGGTCCGAGTAGCCGACAAGGTCTACCGGGATCCGGGGACCTGGAATCTCCTCGCGAGCGCTCCGGCCGGAGGACGCTCCATCGAACTGCGGTCACCCCGTCCGAAAATCGGCCGATACGTCCTCCTGTGGTTCCCATCCCTGCCCGAGTCACCGACATCACCGGGTTCCTTCTCCCTTGGCGTCAGTGGGGTGGAGGTTCGCGGATGACCGCGGCCACGAGGTCAATTGGCACGCCGACGTTAGGCTCCGGTTCCATGGAGCAAGTCGGGGCGGCCAGTGACGCGGAGTTGCTGTCACTGCACGTTGGGGGTGATCCCCGAGCCTTTTCCCTCCTCGTCGAGCGACACCGCGACCGGCTCTGGGCTGTCTCGCTGCGTACGACGGGCGATCCCGATGACGCAGCAGATGCGCTGCAGGAGGCACTCATCTCGGCGTTCCAGCGCGCCAGCCAGTTTCGGGGCGAATCAGCCGTGACCACCTGGCTGCACCGAATCGTCGTGAACGCCTCATTGGATCGTCTGCGGCGCAGGGCAGTTCGATACACCGTCCCGCTTCCGGACGACGATACGAAGGCCGGTCGGGCACTCATCGACCCCACCGATCGCCTGGGGCAGCGTGAAGACCAGATCGCCATCGCCTCGGCGCTCGCAGCCCTTCCCGCCGATCAACGCGACGCCATCCTCCTCGTCGATGTTGAGGGTTGGTCCGTGGAGGAGGCGGCAGCCATGCTCGACTGCCCCCCGGGAACCATCAAGAGCAGGTGCAGTCGAGGACGCGCAAAGCTGGCCGTGGCACTTGCCCATCTTCGAAATTCACCGCGAGCAGGGAACCAGGACGGGGTTCCGCCCGTCATACCCCCGAGAGGGGAGGGCACGCGTGGCTGAGCAAGTGGATCTGACAGGGCAGGAGCCCGACGTTTGGGTGTCCGCTGCCCTGCGCGTGGAGGCTCCCATGCCCTCGTCGGTCTGGGAGCGACTCGATGCGGCCCTACAGGACGAGAGTCATACTCGGGCTAGCCTGGGGATGACCGAGGGCATCGCCACCGTGACCGAACTCGCCCCAAGGCGTCGGCGGCCAGCGTTGCTCACCGGGATGATCGCCGCCGCGCTGGTCCTTGTTGCTGCCGGACTCGTCATTCCGGTCATGCGAGATTCCGGCGGCAGGCCCGAATCGATCGTCGCGGCCGAGGCGCCGCAGGCACTCCCCGGAGCGATCGAGAACGCAGCCCCCAAGTCTGCTGGAGACTCGCCAGCGATTCAGATGGTCGCAAGCGGGATCGACTATTCCGCCAGCACCCTGCCGGCCGACGTCCAACAAGTGGTTGACACCATCGGTGCCTCATCAGCACGACTGATGTCAGATGTTCAGCCAGATGCCTCAATGACCGAGGGGTCCGAAGGCTTCACCTCGTCACTCCCACTGTTGAGGTCCTGCCTCGCGTGGCTCACCGGCAGTGACAGGTTCCAGGCGCTCTTTGTCGACCGCGCTAGTTTCGAGGGCTCGCCGGCGGCCGTGGTGGCCGTCCCGTCAAACGTGGGGGTGTCAATCCTGGAGTCTCTCGAGGTCTGGATCGTCACCTTGGACTGCACCCAGAACAACTCCTCGATCCTCGGCCACGCGACGGTATCCCTCGCCGCGAACTGAAGCGGCGGATCCCAAGGGAACCCGGCCTAGACTTGCACTGCGGGCCATGGGGTCTGCTGCTTCCTGAAAGGCGCACATGAGCGAGATTCGCGACGTCATCATCATCGGTTCCGGCCCGGCTGGATACACCGCCGGCATCTACGCGGCCCGGGCCCAGTTGGCGCCGCTCGTCTTCGAGGGATCTGTCACGGCCGGCGGCGCGCTCATGAACACGACCGAAGTAGAGAACTTCCCCGGGTTTACCGACGGCATCATGGGACCTGCGCTCATGGAGCAGATGCGCGCACAGGCCGAGCGTTTTGGGGCCGAGCTCATCACCGACGACATCGTGAGCGTCGATCTATCCGGTGAGACGAAGGTCGTCACCGATGGCTCGGGCGGCGTGCATCGAGCCCGCGCCGTCATCCTCGCCATGGGATCCGGATACCGCGAGCTCGGCCTTCCAAGCGAGAAGCGCCTCTCCGGCCATGGTGTGTCGTGGTGTGCGACCTGCGACGGGTTCTTCTTCCGTGATCAGGACATCGCCGTCGTCGGGGGCGGTGACTCCGCCCTTGAGGAAGCGACCTTCCTCACCCGCTTCGCCAGGACTGTCACCCTCGTCCACCGGCGTGACGCGCTCCGCGGGAGCAAGATCATGCAGGAGCGGGCACTCGCGAACGAGAAGATGCGCTTCGCCTGGAATAGCGCAGTCGAGGAGATTCAGGGCGAAGCAAAGGTCTCCGGCATCGTCCTGCGCGACACGGTCACCGGCGAGCTGCGCGACCTGCCGGTCACCGGACTCTTCATCGCGATCGGCCATGATCCCCGCTCCGAACTCGTCCGCGAGCAGGTGCGCGTCGATGGCGAGGGTTACGTCCTGGTCGACTCCGGTTCGACAAGGACCTCGCTCTCCGGTGTCTTCGCGTGCGGTGACCTCGTCGATCACACCTACCGTCAGGCGATCACCGCCGCCGGCTCCGGATGCGCCGCCGCACTCGACGCCGAGCGCTTCCTCGCTGCATCGGAGTAACCTGATCCTGCACGAAGCCCGTCCGCCAACCTTTACGACCTGGAGTGCCTTCATGGGAGCGACCAAGATCGTCACCGACGCCAGTTTCGCCGACGACGTGCTGCTGAGCACGAAGCCCGTTGTGGTCGACTTCTGGGCAGAATGGTGCGGCCCCTGCAAGATGGTCGCTCCGATCCTCGAGGAGATTGCCGCCGCGAATGACGGAATCGTTATCGCCAAGTTGAACGTCGATGAGAACCCGCAGACTTCCGCCTCGTACGGCATCACCTCCATCCCCACCTTGAACGTGTACCAGGGCGGCAAGGTCGTGAAGACCATCGTCGGTGCGAAGCCGAAGGCGGCACTGCTTGCCGACCTCGCTCCCTACCTCTAACGGAATGCTGCTGGGGCTCGGCGCATCCGGCCCGGCCGTAGACGAGGTTCGCAGCAGGCTTGCCCACCTCGGGCTGCTCGATGAGCCGACGTCTGGCGACTACGACGCTCTCGTAGCGGAGGCGGTGCGCGCGTTCCAGCAGGAACGGGGTCTGACGGTCGATGGGATTGTCGGGCCGGACACCTACCGGCGCCTGGAGGAGGCCCGCTGGCAGCTAGGTGATCGCGTGCTCATGTATGTGCCAGGTCATCTCGTCACGGGCGATGACGTGGCGCAGTTGCAGGGCCGATTGGCCCAACTCGGGTTCGATGCCGGCCGGATGGACGGGATGTTCGGACCTCGGACCGATAGGGCGCTTCGTGAGTTCCAAGGCAGCGTCGGAGTCGACACAGACGGGGTCTGTGGCCCGGACAGTTACCGAGCGTTCGACCGACTCGTGAGGACCATCAGTGGCGGCAATGCGTCCCGCCTGCGCGATCGTGTCACCCTGTCCGAGCTTCGGACAGGTGTCATGGACAAGGTGGTCGTCATCGATCCGGGATTCGACGCCGGCGCTGAGATATGCGAGGCGATAGCGGTCCGAGTCGAAGGACGCCTCGCGATCCTCGGAACCCAGATTCTCCTCACCCGCTCCGGAACGCAGCAGGCGCTCCCTGACGAAAGCCAGCGGGCTGACTTCGCGAATCGCACGGGGGCCGACCTGCTCATTTCCATCAACTGCACCCAGGCGTCTAGTGCACTCGTCAATGGGGTGGGGAGTTTCTATTTCGGGGAACCGAGCGGGGGGGCGCATTCCACGAGTGGACGACTCCTCGCTGAGCGAGTCCAAGATGAGATCTGCTCACGCACGGCCTTCCTCGATTGCCGGACGCACCCGCGTACCTGGGACCTGCTTCGCATGACACGCATGGCGGCCATCCGCATCGATATCGGAAACCTGAGCAACGCACAGGACGCTCAGCGACTCCACGATCCCGATGTCCAAGAGCAGGTGGCCGATGGCATTGCCAGCGGCGTCACCCGCTTCTGCGCGCCTGAATAGGCACGACGCTCGCCCCGAGCGGCCGCGGCCACAGGAGTCGAGTGATGAAACCTGAGGCAACCCCCACTGCGAGAAGAAGCACAGCCCACATGAGCACCCGCTTGATCACCCGTCTATCGTAGGTGCCCGTGAGCGGTTCTCGGCTTGATCCGTGGGTTGATTCCTACGCTGAGCGTGCGCACGGGATGGCAGCGTCCGAAATCCGGGCACTCTTCGCCGTGGCATCGCGCCCCGAGGTCGTATCGTTAGCGGGGGGCATGCCCTTCGTCCAGGCCCTGAACCTCGACACCATCGCCGACACCGTCCATCGCGTCATCTCGCAGCGTGGAGCCCAGGCACTTCAGTACGGGTCCGGTCAGGGCGACGTCCGGTTGCGTGAGCAGATCCTCGAGGTCATGGAGCCGGTGGGTGTCAGTGCCCACCCCGACGACATCATCGTGACAACCGGCTCGCAGATGGCACTCGACCTTGTCACGAGGGTGTTTTGCGACCCCGGCGATGTCGTGCTCGTTGAGGCGCCCAGCTACGTCGGCGCCCTCGGGGTCTTCCGCGCGTATCAGTGCGATGTGGAGCACGTCGCGATGGACGACGAGGGGCTCGTGCCATCGGCGCTCGAGGAGGCGATCACCTCCGTCCGGGCGAGTGGTCGCAAGGTGAAGATGATCTACACCATCCCGTCCTTTCACAACCCGGCTGGCGTCACCCAGGGGCGCGCGCGCCGCGCGCAGAACCTCCAGATCGCCCAGCGTGCGGGGATCCTGGTACTCGAGGACGACCCCTACGGCCTGCTCGGCTTTGACGGCGAAACCCCGCGTGCCATGCGCGCCGACGACCCCGAGGGAGTCATCTACCTCGGATCCTTCTCCAAGACCATCGCCTCGGGCCTGAGGGTCGGATGGGCCGTGGCACCGCACGGTGTCCGGGAGAAACTCGTGCTCGCCGCCGAGTCCGCTGTCCTGTGCCCGTCGAACTTCTCCCAGCTCACCGTCTCCGAGTACCTCGCCACGCAACCCTGGCGTGAGCAGATCAAGGTGTTCCGGGAGTTGTACCGCGAGCGTCGCGATGCCCTGCTCGACTCCATGGCCGCGTTGCTGCCCGCGGGCACGAGTTGGACGACCCCTTCGGGCGGGTTCTACTCGTGGGTGACCCTGCCGGCCAGCCTCGACGCCAAGGCCATGCTCCCCAGAGCCCTCGCCGCGCTCGTCGCCTACGTCCCCGGAACTGGTTTCTACGTTGACGGTCAGGGACGGCAGAACTTGCGCCTTTCGTACTGCTACCCCGAGCCTGATCGCATCCGTGAGGGCGTTCGGCGCCTCGCGTCCGTCGTCGAAGCCGAGCTTGACCTCACCTCGACGTTCGGCACCGCCCGCGGGCTGCATGAGTCCGCTGGGTCCGCGGTTCCAGCACCTGACATCCGCTAGGGATGAATCCGCCTGCGCAACCGTTGTCGAAGAGAAACGAAGGGTGAGGGTGCCGTGCAGGTTGTCGTACTAGCAGGGGGGCTATCACCCGAGAGGGAGGTGTCCCTTCGCTCGGGTCGACGGGTCGCCGAAGCCCTTCGCACGAGTGATACGTCGATTGAAGTCACCGAACGCGACGTCGATGCCACCCTCATCCAACAACTCTGCGAGCACCCACCGGCATGCGTCATCCCACTGCTTCATGGCGCCGCCGGTGAGGACGGTGCCCTCCGCGATGTCCTGCACGCCCTGCGGATTCCTTTCGTCGGATCGTCAGCGGCCGCCGCCAGACTCGCCTTCGACAAGCCAATCGCCAAGACGATCATCGGCATTGCCGGGATCGGCTCACCCGACGCCATCGCCCTTCCGCACTCCACATTCAGGGAGCTTGGCGCGACCGCAGTGCTCGACGCAGTCGTCGCCAGCCTTGGCCTCCCGATCATCGTGAAGCCGACCAAGGGCGGCTCCGCCCTCGGAGCCGCGGTCGTACGTGAGCAGGCGGACCTTCCCGCAGCCATGGTCGGTTCCTTCGCCTACAGCGACGTAGCGCTCATGGAGCGCCTCGTCACCGGCACGGAGATAGCCGTGAGCGTCTATGAGAGCAACGGAGTGGCTATTTCCCTGCCACCGGTCGAGATAGTGCCGCCAAACGGGATCTACGACTACAACGCCCGTTACACGGCTGGGATGACTGAATTCTTCATTCCGGCCAGACTCTCGCAATCCGTCCTCGACCAGTGCGCCGCCGTCGCCCTCCGCGCACACCAAAGTCTCGGCCTTCGGGACTGGTCACGCACCGACCTCATCGTCGATGCGGACGGCACCCCCTGGTTCCTTGAGGTCAACGCTGCCCCCGGCATGACCGAGACCTCACTGTTCCCGCAGGCACTCGCCTCGGCGGGGATTCCTCTGGGCGAGCTCACCGGCCAACTCGTGCGCACCGCCATCGAGCGAGGCGCCTAGCCCAGTCAGGTCCTGGCGATGAGGTCGGCTATCCGCATCAGGTCCTCGGCATCGGCCACCTCGATGACGATCGTCCCGCGGGAGTTCGCGCGCGGGAACCCATCCACGCGCACCCGCGTGTCGAGGCCATCGCTCAGGCGTCGAGCCACGTCGTCTACGAGATCGGCGATACCGACCTCCCTAGGTTTCGGCGCCCGAGGCTTGCGCTCTCGCTTCTTGCCGTCGCCATCGCCGAGGAGGATCAATTCCTCGACGGAGCGCACGCTCAGGCCCTCCGCAACGATGCGCTGTGCCAGCGCGTCCATCGCCTCCGGGCTATCCAGTGACAGGAGTGCACGGGCGTGCCCAGCGCTCAGCACGCCAGCGGCGACCCGGCGCTGCACGTTTGCCGGGAGCTTGAGCAGCCGAAGTGTGTTCGACACCTGCGGGCGTGAGCGGCCGATCCGCCGCGCCAATTCCTCCTGCGTGCAGCCGAAGTCCGCGAGCAGTTGCTCGTATGCGGCCGCCTCCTCAAGTGCATTGAGGTTCGCCCGGTGCAGGTTCTCGAGGAGGGCGTCGCGCAGCAGGTAGTCATCATCGGTGTCGCGGATGATTGCCGGGATCTCCACGAGGCCCGCAAGCTTGCTCGCCCGCAACCGCCGCTCGCCGGCGATGAGCTCGTAGCCTTCCGCCGCCCGCCGAACCACCACGGGCTGCAGGAGGCCGATCTCCTTGATGGAGTACACGAGTTCAGCGAGAGCATCCTCGTCGAACACCGTGCGGGGCTGCCGCGGGTTCGGTGCGATGAGCTCGATCGGTAGTTCGGCGTATACCGCGCCCATCGCTGGGGGTTCGACCGTGTCGCCACTGGCCGCCGAGGGAGCAGCCTTCTCGGACGTCGCTGCCGACGCCTCCCGCGGAATGAGTGCGCCCAGGCCCTTGCCTAGTCCTCGCTGCGGGGCGGTTGCCCTGGCCATGGCCGCTACCTTCCGTCCTCGTTGCGATGAATGCTCATCACGCTGTTATCTGCTCGAGCGGGACGATCGCCGCGAATTCATCGCTTGCCTCGCGGTAGGTGAGCGCGCCGGGCGAGGAACCGTCGTACGTCATGATCGTCTGTCCGAACGATGGAGCCTCTGACACACGCACCGCGCGCGGGATCACCGTGTTGAGGACCCGGGTGCCGAAATGCGTTCGTACTTCGTCCACCACTTGCGACGCCAATCGTGTCCGGCCGTCGTACATCGTGAGGAGGATGGCGCTCACCTCGAGTTTCGGGTTGAGGTGGGTCTTCACCATCTCGACCGTACGGAGCAGTTGGGAGAGTCCCTCAAGGGCGTAGTACTCGCACTGAATGGGCAGGAGGAGTTCCCGTGCAGCCACCAGCCCGTTCAGGGTGAGGAGCCCGAGGGAAGGAGGGCAGTCCATGAGAATGAAATCGAGAGCCCGTCCGTGCGCGCGCTCGAAGTCGGCAATGTGAGTCTCCACGGCCCGGCTCAACCGGTATTCGCGCGCGACCTGGGATACCAGTTCGATCTCGGCGCCCGCAAGGTCGATTGTCGCTGGGGCACCCCAGAGGCCGTCGACATCCGGGCACGCCTGCATCACCTCGCTGAGGGTGGCCTCTCCGCCGAGCACCTCGTAGACACCCTTCACGCCCTCGTGGTGGTCAATGCCCAGCGCTGTTGACGCATTCCCTTGGGGATCAAGATCGATCACGAGGACCGTGTGTCCGCGCTGCGCCAGCGATGCAGCAACGTTCACGGTGGTCGTGGTCTTCCCGACCCCGCCCTTCTGATTCGCCACGCTCACGACGCGTGTCATTCGGGCCAGCCCAGGCCAGCGGGCGTCATCGATGTTTCACGTGAAACATCGATGCTCGTGGTGGTCGTTGTCGGCCAGCCAAGGCCACTCGCCGTGGGGTCTGCGGCAGTCGAGTTCGGGGACGTGTGGTCAGGGGAAGGAGACAGATGCACGTCGGTCATTGTGCCGTACCTCGGACCCCGGTCACGACCGTGGTCACGGGCTCGACCACCCCGGCACCGCACTGCACAACCCGAAGATCAACCACACTGAGTGTCGATGCCACTGCCTGCGCCGCCATGACCTCGTCCTGGGCGCTGCTCCCCTTCAGGGCAACAAGTCGGCCGCCAACCCGTAGGAGCGGGATCGTCCAACCGAGCAATCGCTCCAGCGGCGCTACCGCCCGCGCCGTCACGACATCGACGCCACTCCACCCCGGGTCAGCGCACAGGTCCTCGGCCCGACCACGTCGAACGCTCACTCGGTCGTCGAGCCCAAGGTCCGAAACGACCGACTGCAGGAATGTCGCCCGGCGCAGCAGTGGCTCGACGAGCGTGATTGTCAGATCGGGTCGGGTGATCGCCCAGACGAGCCCTGGCAGGCCAGCCCCCGATCCGACATCGGCAACAGTTGCGCCGGAATCGACGAATGACTCACCCGGGCCCACGACGACGGCGCAATTGAGGAGGTGTCGGGACCACAGGCGCGGCACCTCCCGCGGTCCGATGAGTCCCATCTCAACGCCGGCCGTGCTCAGGACGGCCGCGTATGCATGCAGTGGCTCAGTGAAGGGATCCAGCCACGGCGGCAGTTCGACGGGTTCGGCGGGTTTCACGTGAAACAGCCGGGGTTCAGCTCACCCGGATGACGACGCACCGACGGGGCTCCTCGCCCTCGGACTCGCTCACCAGCCCGGCCTCCGCGACCGCGTCGTGCACGACCTTGCGCTCAAACGGGGTCATCGGGTCCATCGTTACCGGCGCCGACGTGGCCTGCGCCTCGGTGATCGCGATGGCTGCCAACTCGACGAGTGCCGCCCGACGCGCCGCCCGGAAGCCCGCGACGTCGAGCATGAGCCGTGACCGTTCGCCTGTCTCACGGGAGGCCGCCAACCGCGTCAACTCCTGAAGGGCGTCAAGGACCTCGCCCTTCGACCCGACCAGGTGACCGAGGTCCCCCGTGCGCACCTCGACGACCGACACCATTGCGCGGTTGCCCTCGACGTCGATGTCGATATCCCCGTCGAGGTCAGCGATGTCTAGGAGCCCCTCGAGGTAGTCCGCAGCAGCGTCACCCTCCCGCTCGAGCAGTGAGCCAGCCTTGCTCGCCGACTCTGTCGCCCCTGCTTCGACAGTCTCAGCTTCAGTCTGCGCCTGATCGTCCGTCATCTCTTCTCCTACGTGTGTGATCGACAGCTACGAAGTGCCCTTGCGCTTACTGCGCGGGGTCTTCTTCGGCTGCACTCTGGCTGGCGGTGCGTCTTCCGTTGCCTCGGGCTCAGCGCCCGCGGCTTGGTCTGAGGCGCTGCTCGCGGCCGCCTTGTCCTTGGCGCGCTGGGCCCTTCGGGCCTCACGCGCTTCGAATGCGGGCGTACCGGGCTGCGGGTTGTTGCGGATGACCCAGAACTGCTGGCCCATCGACCACAGGTTCGTCGTGAACCAGTAGATGAGAACACCGATCGGGAAGTTGATGCCGCCGATGGCGAAGACGAGGGGGAATACGTACAGGAGGATCTTCTGCTGGCGCACCACGGGGTTGTCCGCCGCCGTGTTCTTCACGATCATCTGGCGCTGTGTCAGGAAGGTGGTCGTCGTCATGGCGATGATGAGGATGAAGGCGAGGACCTTCGTATTGATCGGCATGAAGCCGTCCTTGAACACCTCGTCAGCGCCCATGAATGTTCCGTACAGCGGTGCCCCGAAGATTGATGCGTCGTGCGCTTGGGCGAGCAGGCCTTCGTACTGGCTCCACTTGAACACCCCCTCTGGCACGCTCATCGCGATCCCCTGCAGGACGCTGAAGAGCGCGAAGAAGATCGGTGCCTGAAGCAGGATGGGCAGGCACGAGGCCAACGGGTTCGTACCCGTTTCCTTGTACAGCTTCATCATCTCCTGCGACTGCTTCTCGCGGTCGCCTGCGTACTTCTTCTGGATCTCCTTCATCTGCGGCTGGATCAACTGCAGATTCCGCTGCGACTTGATCTGCTTGACGAAGAGCGGAATGAGGATGATGCGGATGACGATGACGAGGCCGACGATTGAGAACGCCCAGGTCCAGCCGCTCGCAGGGTCCATGAAGGTGCTCAGCAATTGATGGAACTGGACGAGAATCCAGCTCACACCGGTGCGGAGCCAATCGAGAATGAACATGAGTTCCCTTGCGAGTCGTGTCAGGTCAGGTGTCGTGCGCGTGGACTACCGTCTGGAAGTATGTCGGGTCGCCAGTTTCCACCTGATGGTACGGGGTCCAAACCCCCAGCATTCCATGGGTTGCAGCGAAGCAGGCGCCAGACGGTCAAGCCCACGCCCTTGATCGCACCATGTCGCTCGATGGACCTCAGCCCGTATTCAGAGCAACTCGGGTGGAATCGGCAACTTGGCATGAGCAGTTTCGACAAGGTGAGCTGGTATCCCCTGATGATGATGATGAGCAGCCACTTCAGGATCCAGCCGGCGGAGTGCTCCCACAACCAGTTCACTTTGCCAAGGGCAGCCAACACAGCACTGCCGAGACCGCTCATCGCGAGAGTTTCAAGGCCGCGCTCGCGAGCGCTGAGGCAAGCTCTTGGCCGAGCTTTCGACTCGATGCCGCGGCTGCCCCGGGTAGTGCCCGCACCACGATGGTGCTCCCGCTCGGAAGGAGGCTCAGCCGTTCGCGCATTTCCTCCCGCAAACGGCGGGCCACTCGGTGGCGGACAACAGACCCGCCCACGCCCTTGCCAACCGACAGCCCGACACGGGTCAACCCAAACGGTTCGGAAGGGGGCGGCGACACATGGATGACCAGGCAGGACCTTGACACGCGTATCCCGCGGCGGGCGACCAACTGGAAGTCAGTCGACCTGCGAAGCCGGTTCCCGCTTGCGAGCATGGCCTGAAATCGAACCTAGGCGGAGATGCGGGTGCGACCCTTGGCTCGGCGGCCAGCGAGAATCGCGCGGCCTGCACGCGTGCGCATGCGCAGCCGGAAACCGTGCGTCTTCGCCCGACGGCGGTTGTTGGGCTGGAAGGTGCGCTTCATGGTCTGGCTCCTGGGCGAACGGTTGGGGAAGTCCGATAACCCGCTGAGCCTAGGCAGGAACCCGGCGAGTGGTCAAACTGACGGCGCACCACATCACCGCCGACGCTCATACTTGTCGTACCGACAGGCCTTGGCTAGGTTTACCCATGGCCGGAGCAGGATGATCCACACCTGTGGATAACGCTGTGGAAGGTTCCAGTGTCAAGTGGAAGGGGCGCCAATGGACGACCCAGCCGATCTCACTGCGATTTGGGCCCAGGCCCTCTCCACGCTGGCTGATGGAAGCCTCACTCCCCAGCAGCGTGCCTTCGTCGCACTCACCCGGCCCCTTGGGCTCGTCGAGGACACGGCACTCATCGCCGCGCCGAATGAGTTCACGAAGGACGTGCTCGAGACCCGCCTTCGCCCATTCGTCGTGAGCGCCCTCTCCGCAACCCTCGGCCGCGAGATTCGGCTCGCGGTGACCGTCGATCCCACCATCGCCCCCACGCTCGACGAGGCAACCACCGACGCCGTCGCAGACGCCACCTATGCCGATGGCCGGGCTCAATCCGCACCTGACCCTACGGTGCCGCGTTTCGACGACGGCCCCCGGCCGGGCACCGGGTCCCCGACCACGCGTCCGCAGGACGGGCGGCTCAATGCCAAGTACACCTTCGACACCTTCGTCATCGGCTCCAGCAACCGCTTTGCCCATGCTGCCGCCGTGGCTGTCGCTGAGCGCCCGGCCGCCGCGTATAACCCCTTGTTCATTTACGGTGGTTCGGGCCTTGGCAAGACACATCTGCTCCACGCGATCGGTCATTACACCCGCACCCTCTATAACGGCACCCGCGTTCGATACGTGAGCTCTGAGGAGTTCACCAACGAGTTCATCAACAGCATCCGTGATGACAAGGCCGCCGCCTTCCAGCGGCGCTACCGGGACGTCGATGTCCTCATCGTCGACGACATCCAGTTCCTCAGCGGCAAGGTCCAGACCCAGGAGGAGTTCTTCCACACCTTCAATACGCTGCACAACGCCGACAAGCAGATTGTCGTCACCTCGGACCAGCCCCCAAAGCAACTACCGGACTTCGAGGACCGGATGCGCTCGCGGTTCGAGTGGGGCCTCATGACCGACGTGCAACCACCCGACCTCGAGACTCGAATCGCGATCCTCCGGAAGAAGACCGTGCAGGAGCGGCTCGACGCTCCCGCTGAGGTCCTCGAGTACATCGCTTCCAAGATCTCGAGCAACATCCGTGAGCTCGAGGGCGCACTCATCCGCGTCACCGCCTTCGCGTCACTCAACCGGCAGCCGGTCGACCTCGCGATCACCGAGATCGTCCTGAAGGACCTCTTCCCGTCCGACACCGGCCCCGAGATCACGGCCGGTCAGATCATGGCCGCGACTGCCTCATACTTCGGTGTCACCATTGACGACCTCTGCGGCGCGAGCCGGTCGAGGGTTCTCGTAACGGCCCGACAGATCGCCATGTACCTGTGCCGCGAGCTCACCGACCTATCGCTTCCGAAGATCGGGCAGGCTTTCGGTGGCCGCGATCACACCACGGTCATGCACGCTGACCGCAAGATTCGCCAACTCATGGCCGAGCGGCGCAGCCTGTTCAACCAGGTGACCGACCTCACGAGCCGGATCAAGTCACAACCGCGGACGATGTAGCGTCACTCACGTCACAGCGTCACCAACCAACTCAGCAATCTTCCTGATCCCCACGTTTCCCACAGGTGTGGATAACTATTGGGGATCACACGCACGCCCAACACGTTGGGCACAACCTGTTGGCCATCACCACATCACCCCCTAACCTTCACTGTCTACCTGTGGACAACATGCACCACTTTCCATGGCCCCTTCACTCCGACCGACGGCCCTCCACAGCCATCCACAGACACACCGGACCTTTCCACAACTAACGCGCACCCCAACACGCCAGCTGACCACGCGAATCGGCCGTCATCCACACTTTCCACAGGACCTATGACGACGACTACACCTTCATCTCCTCCACTTCACCAACGATCATCACGTCCCGGGCTGTGGACACTCCACCGTGTGTCGCACCGTTTCGTGCCAGACTCAATTCGATCCCCGTGTGGTGGTGAAAGTAGGCACGCGACATACTCAGGACTTTCGTATGAAGGGTGGCACCGTGAAGTTTCGAGTCGAGCGAGACGTACTCGCGGATGCCGTCGCCTGGGCTGCCCGCACCCTCCCATCTCGGCCGTCGCTGCCCGTACTCGCGGGCCTCGTCCTCAGCGCCGGTGATGAGGAACTCACCCTCAGCAGTTTCGACTACGAGGTTTCAGCCCGAGTGCAGGTCGCGTGTGATGTTGAGGTGCCTGGCATCACCCTCGTCTCAGGCAGACTTCTCGCCGATATTGCTCGATCGCTCCCTGCGCAACCCGTCACTGTCAGTGTTGAAGGGACACGCGTCATCATCACGTGCGGGCGTTCGTCCTTCACGCTACCTACCCTTCCTGTCGAGGACTACCCCCAACTCCCGGTGATGCCAGCGGCGTCAGGTGAGATTTCCGGTTCACTTTTTGCTACCGCGGTGGGGCAGGTGGCGATCGCCGCTGGTCGCGACGACACTCTCCCAACACTCACCGGCATTCGGCTTGAGATCGAGGGAACCCACCTCGTTCTCGCCGCTACGGACCGATACCGCCTTGCGGTGCGGGAGTTCGAGTGGATTCCACTGTCAACTGGTCTCAGCGCCAACGCGCTCATCCCGGCACGCACCCTCGCCGAGACCGCCAAGGCACTCGCATCAGCCGACAAGATGAGCATCGCGCTCGCCCCGCCTGGTGCCGGTGAGGGACTCATCGGATTTCAGGGCGACGGACGCCGTACGACCACGCGTCTCCTCGACGGTGAGTTTCCGAAGTACCGGACCCTGCTTCCGAATGAGGCTGCGTCAATTGCCCTCGTTGAGACCGCCATGCTCGCCGAGGCAGTCAAGCGCGTCTCCCTCGTCGCGGAGCGCAATACTCCCGTGCGCCTAAGTTTCGATGGCTCCGAGGTGGTGCTGCGCGCTGGGGCGGGCGACGACGCCACTGCGAACGAGGCCGTTGAATGCACCGTCGATGGTGACGCTCTCGAGATTGCGTTCAACCCGAACTACCTCCTCGATGGCCTCGCCGCCATTGACTCTCCGATCGCACGGTTCTCGTTCACGCAGCCAACACGTCCCGCAGTGCTCACTGGCCTCGCTGACATATCTGCCACCCCCAGTGACGAGTACCGCTACCTGTTGATGCCGGTCCGCTTGACCGGTTGACGCCATGTGGGTTCACTCCTTGAGCCTCACGGACTTCAGGTCCCACAGGCAGGTGGACCTCAGCCTGTCCCCGGGTGTCACGACCTTCGTCGGACTCAATGGGCAGGGCAAGACGAATCTCATCGAGGCCATCGGCTATGTGTCATCGCTATCGAGCCACCGCGTTGCCTCGGATGCGCCCCTCGTACGCCACGGTTCCGACATCGCATTCATCCGGTGCGGCGTCACATCTGATGACCGCGAGATCACGGTCGACATCGCGATCACGCCGGGTCGAGCGAACAAGGCGCGGGTCAACCAGTCGCCGCTGCCGAGGATCCGCGATGTCCTGGGGCTCCTGCGCACTGTTCTCTTCGCACCAGAGGACCTCAGCCTGGTCAAGGGCGATCCGTCAGAGCGCCGGCGATTCCTGGACGACCTGCTCATTCAGCGGTCACCACGCCTGGCTGCAACTAGATCCGATTATGAGCGGGTGCTCAAGCAACGGAACGCACTCCTGAAGTCGGCGAGCGTCGCCCGCCGACGAGCCGAGGACGAGATGCTCCGAACTCTCGAAGTCTGGGATGACCAACTGGCAACCATCGGTGGTCAACTCGTACACGAGCGTGTCTGCCTGGTGGCTGATCTTCAACCCCTCGCCGAGCATGAGTACCGCATGGTGGCGGGCGCCAATGGTTCGGCCCTGGCCCTGGGATACGTCTCCTCCCTGGGTGGTAGCAGCGAAGAGCCTCCCGATAAGGATTCCTGGCGAACTCGCATCCTCGACGAGTTGGTGAAGCGGCGCAGCGACGAACTCAACCGGGGGCTGACCCTCGTCGGACCACATCGTGATGACCTGCTGCTGACTCTCGCGGAGATGCCGGCGAAGGGTTATGCCTCCCACGGTGAGGCGTGGTCCATTGCACTCGCGCTGCGGCTTGCCTCCTATGCACTGCTTCGCGCGGATGGCGTAGACCCCGTGCTCATGCTTGATGACGTGTTCGCCGAACTCGACGCCGCCCGCCGCGAACGATTGGCGGAGCGGGTGTCGACAGCGCAGCAGGTGCTCATAACCGCAGCCGTCGAGGCGGATGTCCCGTCCGCGCTCCGCGGTGCCACGTTTCTGGTGTCGAGCGAGAACGTGGCTCCGGCATGACCGACGACTCGGCAGGGGAGATCGCCACGACTTCCGGCGACGCGGCGAATAGGGCCCTGCGCCGGGCGACGAGTGGGGGGCCACGCCGGGTTCAAGCGCCTTCGATGAAACCGAGGCTGTCCGGGCCTCGCTCCGATGGGCGTGACCCGAAGTTGCTCGGTGACGCAGTCGAGGCCCTCCTCACCGATCAAGGCTGGTCGACCGCGAACGCCGTCGCCGGCCTCATGGCGCGCTGGCCACAGGTCGTTGGGGCAGATCTCGCCGATCACGTCGTCCCCGAATCTTTCACCGACGGCCAACTCATCCTGCGCGCAGACTCAACCGCATGGGCGACTCAGGTCAGGCTCCTCCTCCCGCAACTGCGCACGGCGATCGACACAGAGGTGGGTCGCGGGCTCGTAGGCGACATCTCCGTGATGGGTCCACAGGCGCCATCGTGGGTCGCCGGGCCACGGCGGGTTGCGGGACGGGGACCCCGCGACACGTACGGCTAGCTTGCCGTTCACGTCAGGGCCACGACAACCGTCGAAAGGTGCCGGTGGATACAGGAACACGGCCTTTGGCCAGACAAACCGATCTTGACCCGTTCACGGCCGCGGAAGGCACCTTACTGTCAGTCTGAGGAGGTAGACTCAGGGAAAATCCCGGGCACTCGCCGAGTCAGCCCCACGTGATCGAGGAGGCCCGACGCCTGTGTCATACGACGCTAGCGCGATCACCGTTCTGGAGGGCCTCGACGCCGTCCGCAAGCGGCCCGGCATGTACATCGGTTCCACCGGCGAACGCGGACTCCACCACCTCGTCTACGAGGTCGTCGACAACTCCGTCGACGAGGCGCTCGCCGGCTACGCGACCAGCATCTCGATCACACTCCTCGCCAACGGTGGTGTCCGAGTCATCGACGATGGTCGCGGCATCCCTGTCGACGAGCACCCCATCGAGAAGAAGCCGGCGCTCGAGGTCGTCCTGACCGTCCTCCATGCTGGCGGCAAGTTCGGCGGCAGCGGCTACTCGGTGTCCGGCGGCCTGCACGGCGTGGGCGTGTCGGTCGTCAACGCACTCTCCAACCGCCTCGATGTCGAGGTTCGCCGCGATGGCTTCGTCCACCGGCAGGTGTACCGCTACGGCGTCCCCGAGGCTGCCCTTGACAAGGGGGAGGCCACCGCTGAGACCGGCACCACGATCACCTTCTGGGCCGACGCGGATATCTTCGAGACCACCCACTACGACTTCACTACCCTGGCGCGACGCTTCCAGGAGATGGCGTTCCTCAACAGGGGCCTGGTCCTTGAGATCGTCGACGAGCGCGAGGCAGTCGTCATCGAGGGTGAGGACGGCGAGGAGCCAGTCGAGGCCGTCCGATCAGCACGCTTTTGCTACGAGGGCGGCATCGCGGACTTCGTCCGTCACATCAACGCGAGCAAGGGCGTCGCGAACCCGAGCGTCATCTCCTTCGAGACTGAGACCGATGACCACCGGATGAGCGCCGAGATCGCCATGCAGTGGAACACCACCTACTCGGAGTCGGTCTACACCTTTGCGAACACGATCAACACCACCGAGGGGGGCACGCACGAGGAAGGCTTCCGCTCGGCGATGACCACACTCGTGAACAAGTTCGCCCGTGAGTGGAACATTCTCAAGGAGAAGGATCCCAACCTCAGCGGCGAGGACATCCGCGAAGGACTCACGGCGATCATCAGCGTGAAGATGACCGAGCCGCAGTTCGAGGGCCAGACCAAGGCGAAACTCGGCAACACCGAGATGAAGACCTTCGTCCAGAAGGTCGTCAACGAGCAACTCGGCGAGTGGTTCGAGAAGAACCCGGCCGAGGGCAAGGAGATCGCCCGCAAGTCGGTCAACGCTGCCACGGCTCGCATTGCGGCGCGCAAGGCACGTGATCTCGCCAGGAACCGAAAGGGTCTCCTCGGCGGCGCCGGAATGCCGGGCAAGCTCATCGACTGCTCAAGCCGAGACCCGGAGGAGTGCGAGGTCTTCATCGTCGAGGGCGACTCAGCCGGCGGTTCAGCTCGCCAGGGCCGAGACCCGCGCCGACAGGCGATCCTGCCGATCCGCGGAAAGATCCTCAACGTCGAGAAGGCGCGCATCGACAAGGTCCTGCAGAACAACGAGGTCCAGGCACTGGTATCGGCCTTCGGCACCGGAGTGCAGGACGAGTTCGACATTAATCGGCTCAGGTATCACAAGGTCGTGCTCATGGCCGATGCCGATGTCGACGGCCAGCACATCCGGACCCTGCTGCTCACCTTGCTGTTCCGGTTCATGAGGCCCCTCGTCGACCAAGGCCATGTCTTCCTGGCGCAACCCCCCCTGTACAAGATCAAGTGGTCGCGTGAGACTGCCGAGTTCGCCTACACCGACCGAGAGCGCGATGCCATCGTCGAGGCGGGCTTCGCGGCAGGGCGCCGGCTCCCCAAGGACGAGGCAATCCAGCGCTACAAGGGTCTCGGCGAGATGAATGCCGATGAACTATGGGACACCACAATGGACCCGGAGCACCGAGTCCTGCTGCAGGTCACCCTCGACGACGCTGCCCAGGCCGACGAGATGTTCAGCGTCCTCATGGGCGAGGACGTCGAGTCTCGTCGCAACTTCATTCAGCAGAACGCTCGCGACGTCCGCTTCCTCGACATCTAGCACCTTGACCAACGGAGATTCCTGTGGCTGACGACACCTCGACCGTCGAAGAGACGGGCCCGGGCCATCACGGCCGAATCGAGCCCGTCGACCTCCAGACGGAGATGCAACGCTCGTACCTCGACTACTCGATGTCCGTCATCGTGTCGCGGGCACTTCCCGACGTGCGCGACGGGCTCAAGCCGGTCCATCGCCGCGTCCTATACGCCATGTACGACGGCGGCTACCGACCCGACCGGAACTTCTCCAAGAGTGCCCGGGTCGTCGGCGATGTCATGGGCAGCTACCACCCGCACGGTGACACCGCGATCTACGACGCGCTCGTCCGCCTTGCCCAGCCCTGGTCCCTTCGCTACCCCCTCGTCCAAGGCCAGGGCAACTTCGGCTCCCCCGGAAACGATCCGCCCGCGGCCCAGCGCTACACCGAGTGCCGCATGGCACCGCTGGCGATGGAGATGGTTCGCGACATCGACGAGGACACCGTCGACTTCGGTCCCAACTACGACGGCCGGACCCAGGAGCCCAGGGTCCTTCCGGCCCGTTTCCCGAACCTGCTCGTCAATGGCAGTTCCGGGATTGCCGTCGGCATGGCGACGAACATCCCGCCGCACAATCTGCGTGAGGTCGCCGAGGGAGCGCAGTGGCTGCTCGCGAACCCCGACGCCGACCGCGAGAGCCGTCAGGCCGCGCTGGTCGGCATCGTCAAGGGCCCCGACTTCCCGACCGGCGCGCTCATCGTCGGCCGCAAGGGCATCGACGACTACTTCCGCACCGGGCGCGGCTCGGTCACGATGCGCGCAGTTGTCACTGTTGACGAGGATGCGCGCGGCCGACAGATCCTCGTCGTCACCGAACTGCCGTACCAGGTCAATCCCGACAACCTGCTCCTGCGCATTGCGGAGCTCGTCGGTGAGGGCAAGCTCACCGGCATCGCTGATATCCGCGACGATTCCTCCTCGCGAACCGGCATGCGGCTCATCATCGACCTCAAGCGCGACGCCGTCGCGCAGGTTGTGCTGAACCAGCTCTACAAGCACACGCAACTGCAGGACAATTTCGGTGCGAACATGCTCGCCCTTGTCGACGGCGTCCCGCGGACCCTCACCCTCGAGCAGTTCATCCGCTACTGGATTACCCACCAGATCGAGGTGCTGCAGCGCCGCACCAGTTACCGCCTGCGCAAGGCTGAGGAACGCGCTCATATCCTGCGCGGCTACCTGAAGGCACTTGATGCGCTTGACGAGGTCATTGCCCTCATCCGCGCCTCGGCCACCGTCGACGATGCCCGAACCGGGCTGATGGGCCTGCTCGAACTCGACGAGATCCAGGCGACGGCGATTCTCGACATGCAACTGCGTCGCCTCGCCGCCCTTGAGCGCCAGAAGATCATCGACGAGTTCGACGAGCTCACCGCGAAAATCGCCGACTACAACGACATCCTCTCGAACGAGCCGCGGCAGCGGTCGATCATCTCGGAGGAACTCGCGGAGGTCACCGCAAAGTACGGTGACGATCGTCGCAGCGAGTTCATCTCCTGGGATGGGGATGTGAACGATGAGGACCTGATCGCCGTCGAAGACGTCGTCGTGACGATCACGTCCGGCGGCTATGCCAAGCGAACGAAGGCTGACCTCTACCGAGCCCAGCGGCGCGGCGGACGAGGGGTGAAGGGGGCTGCACTGCGTCAGGATGATGTTGTCGAGCACCTCTTCGTCACCACGACCCATCACTGGATCCTCTTCTTCACGAACAAGGGCCGTGTCTACCGGGCCAAGGCCTACCAACTCCCGGACTCGGGTCGCGATGCCCGCGGCCAGCATGTGGCCAACCTGCTCGCTTTCCAGCCAGATGAGGCCATCACCCAGGTTCTCGCCATCGACAACTATGCGGCGGGTGAGAACCTCGTCCTCGCGACCCGAAACGGCATGGTTAAGAAGACGAAGCTCTCCGAGTACGACACGAACCGCCAGGGCGGGATCATCGCCATCAACCTCGGCGACGACGATGAACTCATCTCGGCTCGCCTCGTCTCAGACCAGGATGAACTGCTCCTCGTGTCCCGAAAGGGCATGTCGGCGAGGTTCTCGGGCAACAACGACACCCTTCGGCCCATGGGGCGCGCCACGAGTGGCGTCATCGGCATGCGGTTCCGCGAGGGTGATGCGCTGCTCTCCATGGAGGTGGTCCAGCCCGACACCTTCGTCGTGACGATCACCGATGGCGGCTTCGCCAAGCGGACCCCTGTCAGTGAATGGGCGACCAAGGGCCGCGGAATCCTCGGTGTGCGCGCGATGCGCCTCACCGAAGCTCGCGGTTCACTCGTGGGGGCGATGGTCTGCCAGGCCAGTGACCAGATCTTCGCCATCGCCTCGAATGGGGTGGTGATCCGGACGAAGGTTGAAGAGATCCGCCCGTCAGGCCGCGACACCATGGGGGTCACCCTCATGAATCTCACGGGGGACGACACCGTGGTGGCAGTAGCCCGGGGCGCCGAGAATGAAGACGAGGACGACATCATCACCGAGTCCGTTGACGCCCCCGCGGTCGGTGATTCGACGGAGGAGGTCACCGTGGCTGAGGAGTCGACGTGACCACGGAGACCTCGTCCGGCCCCCGGCAGGCTCGCCTCTACCTGTCGAGAGTCGACCCATGGTCGGTTGCGAAGGCGGCGTTCATGCTCGCAATCGCTGTGGGAATCGTCATCGTGGTCTCGGTGACCGTGCTGTGGTTCGCCCTCAGCTCACTCGGGGTATTCGAGACACTTTCGAGAAACGTCAATGAGGTCATCGGGAATTCGCAGGCAAACTTCGACCTGATGACGGTGCTGGACTTCTCCCGGGTACTCGGCGTCACCATCGTCCTCGCATCCGTCGAGGTCATACTCGTCTCGGTGCTAGCGACCATCTTCGCCTTCATGTACAACCTCACCGTCGGCCTCACCGGCGGCGTTGAGGTGGTGCTCACCGACCGTCGATGATGATGCGCCGGCAACTATTCGAGGGGGATTGGTGCTAGCCCGTCCATGTCCGGTAACCTGATCAGCCGCACCCGCGAAACGGGCCTATAGCTCAGCTTGGTTAGAGCGCTTCCCTGATAAGGAAGAGGTCGGTGGTTCAAGTCCACCTAGGCCCACGTGAAGAAACTGCTGCTGCTCGCTGCCCTCGCTGGTGTCGGTTACGTCGTATACCGACAGGTCACCGCGAAGAAGGCGGAGCAGGACCTGTGGTCCGAGGCCACCTCGGAACCAGACCTGCGCTGACGCGTTAGACAACTGAATATCGGCACGAAGCACGGCCTCGGAACACCGAGGGGGTTTAGCTCAGTTGGTAGAGCGCTGCCTTTGCAAGGCAGAAGTCAGGAGTTCGAGTCTCCTAACCTCCACAAGTAGCCCCGTCTCCTCACGAACTGTGAGGAGACGGGGCTTTTCTTCTTCACGATGTCGTGAGGTGGTCCGGCAGTTGCGGCCCCCATGAACTCCGAGACGAGTCATGCCGCTCGCGCACATGGTCCGAGCGACCCCCCAATGGGAAAGGATCATCTGCCGAGGCCTGGGCATCATCAACGGGCGAGAGATCACCCTGCTTTCACGGTAATGCGATGCCTTGGGAGGGCGTTAGGTTCTGGCGCCGACTCCATCACCGTCACCGGACTCACGGCCGGCAAGGCGTACACGTTCACCGTCACGGCGACAGTTGGCTCCAACAGCGGCGAGGTGGTTGTGACATCGAGTCCGTGGAACAGCGACCCCAATGCCCGCTACTTTATCTACCAACGGCACACGGGCGCGGAATGGAGTGCTGGACTCGGAGGGTGTTCAAGTGCACGCACACAGACGTCGAATGCAACTCAGTGCACCGCGTCCAACCTCACTGCTGGCGCCGAATACCGGTTCATGGTCCAGAACCGCCTCTACAACTCCTTTGGAACCCGAAAATATTCGAACAGGGTAACCCTTCCAACTGGTCTCTCCACAGCATCTGGAGCAGGTACGTCCACACCAGACACAACCGTTCCGGGCGCACCGTCGATCAAGACCGTGACGAACACCATGCGGAATGCCGTGGTGTCTTTCAAGGCGCCTACGAGTGGTGGGGGATCGACCATCACGGGCTACAACGTGACGGCGGAAACAGGGTTTGGCGCCAGTGCAGCCGGCACCCCAGCCGCGTCTGCCGGTCGCTCTCACCTGTTGAGAAGTCGACCTGCGGCATCAAGAACCGTAGATCCGGTCCAACGATCGGCAAGAACAGGGACGGCGACTCAGTTGATTCCTCCGGATGAACGTTGGGGCCGACTCGCA
>WLOY01000170.1 GCA_009699015.1 Actinomycetota bacterium
CGATCGCACTTCTGCCTGCTGGCCAGAGCCGGCTCCTCGTGGCCGCCGCAGCCATTCAGGTATCCCTAGGGCTCCTCGATCTGCTCGGTATCGCGCTCGTCGGGCTGCTCGCCGCCATCGCCGTGACGTCCGTCGGGGTATCCGGGCTCCCGTCCCAGGTCGACACCCTGCTGAATCTCGTCGGGATGGGCGGCCTCACCCTCACCCAGAAGACAATCATCGTGGCCATCGCTGCAGTCACCGTACTTGTCGGCAAGACCGCCCTTTCGGCCCTCATGGCCGGGCGCATCCTGCGATTCCTCGCGAACCGGCAGGCCGACGTTTCGGTGCGTCTTGCACGCGACTTCCTCAGCCGTCCACTCATCGACGTTCAGCGATGGACGACCTCCGAGGCCATCTATGCCCTCGGAGGTGGCGTCGGCGCAGCCACAGTCGCGCTCCTCGGCGCATCGATCATCATTGCGTCCGAGGTCTTCCTGTTCCTCATCCTCGGGGTCACGCTCATCCTCTTCGACCCGACGCTCACGCTGATCGCGATAGCCGTGTTCTCCGGGATCGTCTTCTTCCTGCACCGCTTCCTCGGCAACATGTCGGCGCGCAACGCACAGATCATGACCGACTCGTCGATTGACACGCTCACCGCCGTCTCAGAGGCACTGTCGACCTACCGTGAGACGACGGTGCTCAACCGTCGCGAGCTCTACGTCGAACGCTACGAGGGCATCGTCGGTCGCAATGCCATCGCCAGTGCCAGCACTGCGTTCATCCTCGAGATCCCCAAGTATGTGCTCGAGGCGACCCTCTACCTCACCGTGATGATGCTCGCGGTCGTGCAGTTCCTCACCAAGGATCTCGGGGCGGCAGCCGCGACCGTCGCCCTGTTCCTCGCGGCCGGGTCTCGCGTCGTGCCCGCCATGCTGCGCCTCCAGGGCGCCGGCATCACCATCCGGAATGCATCAGTTCAAGCGCAGCCCACATTCGTCATGGCTGACTTCCTCTCGTCAACCCGGCCCAAGGACGCGATCGACGAACGTGCGACGCCAATCCGCGAAACCGCCCTGAAGATCCGTGAGCGCATTGCTGCGGGCCATGGAGACTTCACCGCATCGATCTCCGTTAGGGGGGCGACCCTCACCTACCTCGAGGCCCGAAGGCCCGCGCTCCTCGATGCCAGTTTCTCGGCCGCACCCGGAACGTCGGTCGCTCTAGTTGGCCCGACCGGTGCAGGAAAGTCGACCCTCGCCGACGTTATTCTCGGGGTCCTTGAGCCAGAGATGGGCGAGGTCTTGATCAGCGGCGTCTCGCCCAAGGATGCCGTGCGGCTCTGGCCTGGGGCCATCGCCTACATCCCCCAGAACGTCGCACTCATCCAGGGGGCGGTGCGAGAGAACGTCGCCCTCGGACTCCCTCGGGATGCGATCGATGACGACCTGGTCTGGGAGGCCTTGCATCGTGCTCACCTCGCAGACTTCCTGCGCGATAGTCGCGAGGGCCTCGATACGAGCATCGGCGAACGTGGCATCCGTCTCAGCGGGGGGCAACGGCAACGGCTCGGCATCGCGCGAGCGCTCTACACGCGGCCCCTTCTGCTCCTCCTTGACGAGGCGACAAGTTCCCTCGACGCCGAGACCGAACAGGACATCATCGACACCCTGAAGGAGCTCGAGGGCAAGGTGACGACCGTAACCGTGGCCCATCGCCTCGCCACCGTGCGCCTCGCCGATCAGGTGCTCTACCTCAGCGACGGGGCCATCATCGCCCGCGGCACCTTCGAGGAGGTGCGGTCGCAGGTGACTGACTTCGACCGGCAGGCCTCCCTCCTCGGGCTCTGACAGCGATGGCCTCCGCTCAGGATGTTGCGGCCGTCGTCTGCACGATGAACTCCGGTATCTCCGTCCGCGAATGCCTCACATCCCTTCGTGCTGCCGGAGTCGGCGAGCTCATCGTCGTCGACGCCTCATCGAGCGACGGCACCCGGGAAATCGCTCTCGAACTCGCTGATCAGGTCGTCGACGATCCCGGTATCGGTCTCGGCAACGCGCGAAATATCGGCATCGCCATCACGACAGCCACGTACGTGCTCAACATGGGATCCGACAATGTGATGCCCGCCGGTGAGCTCGACCGGATGCTCGATTACCTGACCTCACGCGACCTCCAGGGAGTGAGCGCCCAGACATTCATCTCGGGAGACGACTTCGTGTCGAGGGGCCTGAACGACTGGCGTCGCGGCCGCTTCCTCCCGGGACCCTCAGCCGTCATCGGCACCCCGACCCTGTTCGTCGGAGAGCGGCTTCGATCACACCCATTCGATGCAAGCCGCAGGTTCTCCGATGACTCGGAACTCTGCGAGCGTTGGTCCCATGAGTTCGGAGCTAGATTCGCGATCTCGGATGCGCACGTTCTCGAGATCGGCAAGACCTCGTGGGCCGAGGTGGTCGTGCGCTGTCGCATGTACGGAATCTCAGACGCTGAGGTCTTCGCGGTCGGGTCACGGGAGGGCTGGAGCCTGCGGCGCAAGCTGTCTTCACTCCTTCACCCCGCGCGCGTCGACTTTTATCGCCCCCTGCGCAACCTGCCGGCCCTCGATGCCTTGAGGAGCGCTCCGTTCCTCGCTGGCTTCACCGCCATGCGCTACGCCAGTTGGGCGAGGACTGCTGCTCGACCCAAATGAGGCGCCGGTGGTTCGGGGACGATCTGCCCCGTGTCGGCGTGCCGTAGATTCGGCCCATGCTCTTCATGACTGTGCCCACGGCGGGATCGCACCCGGAATTGCTCGACGCCATGATCCGCGACTGCGGCCTGCCACGAGAGAACATCGTGATCATCGCGACCGCGACCGGCGTCACGGTGCCGGAGGGCTGCATCGTTATCGAGGACCTAGGGCCAAGGAACATCCAACGCTGGTGGGCAACTGGCATCGAGGAGTCAAAGTCCCGCGGGGCCGCCGTCGTCGCAGTGGTCAACGATGACATTCGACTCACCCCGCAGACCCTGCCCCAGTTGCGCGAGGCACTGGAGTCCACTGGGGCAACGATCGCCAGCCCGAGCCGTCCTCCTCGTCGGGATCGCCGGCATAGGCGGCCCCTCGTGCCCTACTCCCCCCGCATCTGGGGTTGCCTGTGGCTGCTCGACGCGTCCAGCAGCCTGCGGCCAGATCCTCGCTATGTCTGGTGGTACGGCGATTGCGATCTCGACATCCGGGCCCGACGAGACTTTCGAGGGGTCGTCACGCGCGATGTCGAATACGAGCACTACTACCCCGGAGAAGGAACGGGCCTCTCAGCGGAGCTGACGGCCCAGACCGACAAGGACGCAGAGACCTTTCAGCAGGACCACGCCCGGCTGCTCACCCTCTCGCGACTTGCGACAGCACCACGCCGATTCTTCAAGGAGCGCTTCGGACACAAGGTGTCGGCGTAACGGTGTCGGCGTAACGGTGGTGCCGTCCGCTCAGATCGAGGCCTCGGGGCGAGAATGGTCGCCGCCACGGAAGGGCTGCGGCTCAGGACACGCCCACTTCCTGAGCACCGCTACCGAGTCATAGAACTGGATGCTCCGCAGCGAGTCGCGTTCGATGCCAACGGAATTGCGCCGTCCAGAACGTGCGTAGTAGGGCTGATGGAGCGCATCGACGAGCTCCTTGAGTGCCTCAATCGAACTGCCCCTGCGCCTGAAGCCGCCGCCCCACGTGGGCCAGTAACTCGTGTGGAGATCTTCGATGACGTACGTGCCGCCATCGGCCAGGAGGGGGAAGATGATGCGAAGGGACGCGATGACGTCCTTCGACTGATGGCTTCCGTCATCGATGACGACATCAACCCCGCCCATCTCCTCGATGACCGCGCGGAGGAATACCTCATCGGTCTGCGAGCCCACCCGGACCTCGGCTGAGTCGATGCCGAGCGACAGGATGACCTCGTCGATGTCGATCCCGAAGATGACAGCCTCAGGGCCGAAATACTGCCGCCACAGGTCCAGTGAGCCGCCTCGCCACACTCCCATTTCGAGAATCCGCAAGGGACGGTCAAGCGTCCCTTCCCTCGATCGCTGAGCCAGCTCTGCGAACTGATCCTCATAGGCGCCGAAGTAGTGCCACCACTTCACGAAAGGCCGACCGTCGCCAGCGTCAACTGCCATCTGCGCAAGGAGCGGCATCGAATCAGGGGTCTCGGTGCTCACATCCTTCACCGTGCTCGGACTCACGGGCTTGGTGCGCAGCGTGGCAGGGACGTCCGCTAGGCGAAGATCCTGAGGGATGTGCAGCTTCTCCCTGACCAGGTACGCGATGTCACGAGCCTTCATCATGATGAGTATCCCTTCGGGTGGAGCGCAGGACGCCTCGTCATGCGATGCACCGGCGACCGGCTGGCTGGCTGGGCGCAACTTTAGGCGAGGTGCCAGCGGGTTGCGATAATGACCCCGTGAAGGCCCACGAGCAGTTCGTCAGCACCGTCGCCCGCAAGTTCGGGCTGCAGGTGTCGCGCATCGAGTCGAATGAGGTCCGCCTCCCCATCGAGGCCACAACAGACGATGCCGCCCTCATCTCCTCCCTGCGGCCGTACACGATGACAAGCGCAGAGCGCCTGTGGAGCCTCCTCAATGCCGTCTCCTACGCCACGGCCGAACAGGTGCCCGGAGACTTCGTCGAGTGCGGGGTCTGGCGAGGTGGCAGCGTGATGGCCATGGCCCAGCAGTTAAACCGCTTGGGCGTCACCGACCGGCGAATCTGGCTCTACGACACCTTCGCTGGAATGACCGCCCCCACCGATGACGACATCGCAGCCGACACCGGGGAGAGCGCGGCAGCGTTGATGAACCGCACCGATGTCGGCGATGGCAACAACGTCTGGGCGCACGCGACACGGCCCGACGTCGAGGCGAACCTCGCCACGACGAACTATCCCGCCGAGAACTTCATCTACGTCGAGGGCGATGTCGCGAAGACCCTGAGTGCGCAGGTGCCCGATGCCATTTCGATCCTCCGGCTCGACACCGATTGGTATGAGTCGACGAAGGTGGCCCTCGAGGTTCTCTACCCGCGCCTAGCGGTCGGCGGCGTGTGCATCCTCGATGACTACGGCCATTGGCAGGGGGCTCGGAAGGCGGTGGATGACTATTTCGTCGCCGTCGGCAAGCGCCCGTATATGCATCCGATCGACTACTCCGGCCGAGTCTTCATCAAGACCGGCTAGGGGCGGGCCGTGGCCGAAGAGCGACCGCGTCCGTGGCTCACCGTCGTCACGGTGGTTAAGGACGCGCCTGGCGACTTCCTCCGCACGATCGAATCGGTTGCGTCGCAGGATCTCGCCGGCGTCGAGTATGTCGTGATCGACGGGTCCCGAGACACGAGCGCGGTACCCACATGCATGGGCGCCTTTCCGAACCTGCCAGTCGACTACGTATGGAGTGCTCCCCGGGGCATCTACCCCGCCATGAACGAGGGGCTGGCGCGCGCGCGCGGCGAATACGTCCACTTCGCCAATGCCGGCGACGTCTTCTACGATCCAAGCGTTCTCGGGCGCGTGCGCACGGCCGCCGGGAGCACCGATGCGCCCTGGATCTTCGGAGACGTCGAGATCCTCAGCCCGTCCGGACATCGGGTCATCACTCCGCGCTGGGACTACGCGAACGAGAAGTCCGCCTCCTTCAGCCGCGGGCACTTCCCCTGCCATCAGGGCACCTTCGCGAAGCGTTCACTGCTCCTCGCCCAAGGTGGCTTCGACCCGTCCTACTCGATCGTCGCCGACTATGCCGCCTTCCTGAAGCTCAGCCTCGTCGGTGATCCGGGCCACCTCGACTTCGTCGTCGCTACCTTCGCCGAGGGGGGCGTGTCGACGACCCAGTGGCGCGAATCCTTCCGGCAGTTCCACCGTGCGCGTCGCGAAATCCTGCAACCACGCGGTCGGGTCGCACTGCGTGAGTACCGTGAGACGGTGAAGCGATACGCCGCCGTCGAGTTCTATCGCAGCGTCTGGTCAAAGGTGGTTCGCCCGTGACACCGGCAAAGCGCTCCCTCGCCGTCTATTCGAGCCTCGTCGTCGCCTTCGCCGCTTCACTCATCGCCCTCGGCACGCCACCCCGACAGGCCATCGCAGCGGTCATCGTCATCGCCGTCCAGTCGGCCACGGGGGCAGTATGGTGGGCGAAGGTTCGATCACGAAACATCGGCCCGATCGAGCGGGCTGGCATGGGTCTGGCACTCGGCACCGGTGCCGCGACGATCAGCGGCGCCATCCTTGGCCAGGTCGTCCCTGACGGACTGGCGTGGGCCGCACCCACCCTCCTCACCATCGTGATTGCCTTCCCCGTCCTCCTGCGACGGCGGGCCCTGCAACGCCGCGCACGACCAACGCGCGCCCGCAGAACCCCACTCGCTCCCGCGGTTCTCGCGCTCATTGCCGGCGGCGCCCTCGGGGTGGCGTCCATCGCCGTGAACGTCCTGAAGTACCCACTCAACTGGGTCGGGTCCGTCACGAGCTACCACCAGGACATGTTCTACTTCGAAGCGTTGGCGACCTCCATCACGCGCTTCGGGCCGAGCGACACGATCTTCCTCGCCGACGGAACCATTCGCTATCACTGGTTTACCTACGCGTGGGCCGGGCAGCTGTCTGAGGCCATCGGGGCGGGTCCCTTCGTGGTGCTCACTCGGGTGCTGCCGCTCACCGCGCTCGTCGGCACGATGCTCATCGCCGTCTTCTGGAGCCAGCGGCTCACGCGTGGACGAGGTCGCTGGGCGCCGACGCTCGCTGTCGTCCTCATCGTGTTCGGCGGCTACCTCGGGGCCACGTACGGCACCATTCTCAACTTCGACTCGCCCTCCCAGCAGCTCGCAACCGTCTGGATGCTCGGGCTCTCGGTGGCGCTGCTCGAGTCGACGAGACCGCGAGCAAC
>WLOY01000171.1 GCA_009699015.1 Actinomycetota bacterium
CCCTTGCCGGTCACCTCGGTCGGCCTGAGGGCGGCGACCCCGCCTGCCAGCAAGATGCTCCTGCCCAGCGCTGATCCGCAGTCGAGGCGTGCCCCGGCCTCGGGGCTCGCCTCGCCCGGGAGGATGGCGCGTGCCTCCACACGCCCTGTCCGCTCGTAGACGTCGAAACTCGCCGACTGCCTGACGAGGGCGAAGCCCGCGGGCATGCGGCTGGCCGCCGCATCGCGTGGGGTGACGATGAAGCCGAATGACTCGAGCACGCTGGGGTCGATTGAGTCGATGTCGTAGGCGAACCCGTACTGGAACGGCTTGCTCTCGCGGAACGGCATCGCAGGGGAGCCGATGACCGGCGACTGCACCGGCGTGCCCCGGAACAGCCACGGGGTGAAGTCATCGTTCCCGAGATACAGCGTCCTGCGATCGCCGATGGTATGCGTGATGTCCTGGATTTCCTGCGCCTGGTCAAGGGGGCCGACGGGTGCGGCGCCCAGGATGCGAACGGTGGACACCATCTCGATGGCGATCAGCGCGATCGTCGCCAGTGGCCGCCATGATCGGCCGATCCAGGGCACGCGATCGCGGGCGGGCCGCACGGGATCGCGCTCCACGATCGGGCGCATGGCGAGCAGCATCAGGAGCGGGGCGAGGATCGTTAGCGTCTTGGCGGCGAAGTATGCCGACTGGGTCTGGTCGCTCCACACCCACACGGCGATGGCCAGGACAGGCGCGAGGACCTCCATCCAGTACCGGCGCCGAAGCGCCCAGACGGCACCCGCGACCACCACCGCGCCGATCATGATCGCCCCGAGGCCGACCCATTCCGAGCGGACGCCCACGATCCGGAAGTCGCTCGTGTTCCAGACCCCGAACGTCTCCCAGAACGGCAACGGCCCGACGAGGTTGCCGATGTTGTCGTCGGGGATGCCATCCCAGCTCGCGAAGCGGTAGATGCGACGCGCCTGGGGGACCAGGAGGACGACCACGACGCCCGCGGCGATGAGCAGGGGCACCAGGTTCGCCTTCGCCGCGCGCCGCACGACCTGCACCGAGCCGGTCGTGCGGATCGCCATCCACGTGCGGATGATGGCCCAGCCAACCAGGAACAGGATGGGCCAGGCGAGACCCGGATAGGAGTAGGCCGTCACGGCGCCGGCGATGATGAGCGCGAACGGAAGCCACTTGGCCGGCCGCGGCAGCGCGAGGCGCCGTGCGAGCAGCAGCATGATGGCCATCACGAAGATGGCCATCATGCTCTCCTTGAAGGCCCCCTCGGCGTAATAGGCCGCCACCATGAACGGGAAGCCAACGAGGATCATCATTGGGAAGGGCGCCCAGCGCACTGGGTGCCGGAGCGCATGCAGCCCAGTCCAGCCCAGGATCACGGGCAGCGCGATCGAGAAGCCGGAGAAGGCGAGGGCCTCGGGGATGTCGAGGCCGGCACTGATCGACGCGACGAGAGAGTGCGGCCCGAGGGGGTAGCCCAGGGCATCCCACGACAGGAGGGCATCTGACCCGCCGGGCATGAGCCCCGCGACCTGCGAGAGGTGGTTACCCATGTCGTTGTTGAACGACACGCCGAGGATGCCGGGCCATCCCGCTACCAGGAACGGCGTCAGGGCAAGCCCGATCACAGGGAGCGCGGCGAGGAGACCCATGGGGTCGGGCCAGAGCATGCGATCCCTCACGACGACCCAGAGGGCGGCACCGAGCACGATGGCCAGCAGCACGGCCGTGGTGAGCGCCCGGCCCGGCACGACCCGCGCGATGCTGACGACCACCATCATCACGGCTAGGCCGACGCTCGGCGCGAGCCACGTCCAACTCCGCACGCCGAGGCCGCGCAGGACCGCCTGCCCGATCGCGATCGCCGCGACGAGCAGGAGTCCCGTGGTGACGAGCATCAGGATCATCCCGCCGCCGGGGGGTCGGGAGCGGGTGCGTCGCCTAGGTAGGCGGTGGGGTCGAGGAGGGCCTCATCGCACTCGGCTTCGGCGATGCGACGGGAGATGTCCGCAACAGTGGGTGCGACACCGTCTGTCTCGACGGCGACCGGCGTGACGGGCAAGGAAACGTCGGATGTCGCCAACAGGGCACCCATTACCGAATGGATCGCCTCGTCGCTGACGGAGCGACGGTCGGCCTCGAAGAACGACTCCGGTGCCTGGGGTCCTGTGACGATCTCGTATGCCGGAAAGTATGTGACTGCTTCGCGTGCCTGCTCCACTCCGTCGGCGGCAACACGCAGTACTGACTTGCTGTAGATGGTGGCCTCCAGCACGTGTCGCCCCGATGCGGTCGCCACCAGTGGGACGGGCGAGACCGTCACGATGAAGCGCGCGTGGGGATTGATGGCCGTGACGCCATCGACGGTGGCGCACAGGTCGTCAACAACCTCCGCTGCCGTGAAGTTGTGGAAGCGATGCCGGACGGGGTCGAACGTGCCGGCCACAGTGCCCGGGCAGGTCGGGAACACGGCGCCGTCAAGAGTGGACTCCCATCCCTCCGTCAGCCCGAGCGTGAGCACCACGACATCGGCCGTCGCGAAGGCCTCGCGCGTGGCCGCCAGATGGGCAGTGGTGATGACGTCAAACTCGATGTCGTTGGCGGCGGGGTAGGCCAGCCCCGGCCGGAACGGATCGATCACCTTCCCGTCCTCGTGCCAGCGGTCCTCCTGCGGCCGGAACGTGCCGGTGCAGCGCTCGATCAGTTGTCGCATCTGTCGCGCCGTGTACACGTTTCCGTATGCCGCGCTGAAGTTCCGGTACCCGAGGTTCTCGGGCAGCATGGCCACCTGGGGTGGCGGCTCCTCCATGCGCAGGTAGGTGATGCCTGCCGCCTCGATGTGGGGGACGATGTTGG
The DNA here is from genome assembly GCA_009699015.1 of Actinomycetota bacterium. Lineage (GTDB taxonomy): Bacteria > Actinomycetota > Actinomycetes > S36-B12 > S36-B12 > WLND01. The sequence goes on from WLOY01000171.1 coordinate 2,860, forward strand.
AGGCGAAGCACGAGCCCATCGATGCCACGCGGTCCCCCGTCCGCAGGAGGGGCCCACTGCTCGTGACGACATCCGACGGGTCATAGCGACGGGCAACCCCGCGGCTCCATAGTGCACGGTGGGGTAGGCCGACGTAGGGGTTGCTCGCCACTGGTCAGTCCACCAGTTTCTTGATGAGGTGGCGCCACATCATTAGACCGTAATCGGGATTCGCATGCGTCGCATCCGGCCCCGACAGTTGCGGGGGCAGGGTTCCGTCAGCTGCATGCGCCTCGGGTGGCACCGGCAGGAAGCGCATACCGAAGTCGGCGGCCACCTCGGCCATACGTTCCTGCAGAGCATCCCATGTGGCGACGCGCGTCGCGGTGTCCACGATGGGAGCAGTGTCGGGGGTAAGGTCTTGCGCGGCCAGCAGGTCGACAAAGTACGGCTCGATCGCGATCCCCGCACGTACCTCAGCCTCGGCCTTTGGCGGTGGCGTGCCGAGCAGCGTTACGAGCGATGGGTCAGGGTGGCCTTCAAGAAATTGTAAGAGGTCGGCCAGCCACGGATTCCACAGGGCCTTGACCATCGAGTACGGGATGACCCGACCGATTGGCTCGGACAGGACCCCGCGCGGACCAATGACGGTGATCGGGTCGTCACTCATCATGAATACGACGTTGGGCTGGTTTCCGTTCCAGAGGACGACGACAGGGCGGCCTGTAGACGCCACCACCGGCCAGTAGGTGTCGTCGGCCAATAAGGTCTCTGCTGCGACGTCGAGCACGGCGACGAGGGCCTTCTCAGACGGATCGAGGCGCTCCATGGCGTAACGGAGCGCCTGGCTGTGGGAATGGCCGGCCACGCGGATGTGGGGTGAGCCCGACCCGACCCACTCCCATGCAGGACCCTCAATCGCCCCCATGGCTATTCGCACTCCTCGAGCGGTGGTATGACGCGACCCAGGGGGTCATCGGGGTGGCCTTCGCCACGCAGGTAGAAGTTCGGTGCACGTCGGGGAACGACCGCCGCATCGCCGAAGGCTGCGGCGTGGTCGTTGCGCACGAAGAACGCGTTCACACCTGTGAGGTCGGTGTGAACCAGCGTGTATCCCTTCTTGCTTCCCAGATCCTCCAGCGCGGCGAGCGATGCCCCGTAGTAATTGCTGCCGTTCCAAGAGATATTGGGATCGAACGGCTGTACGGCCCTGACTCCGGGCGCGATATCGGCGTTGTATTCGATGCACACAACGCTGGGCGTAATCGCATCGACAGCCTTCCAGACCCAGTAGTCGTTTCCATCGATGTCGATTGAGAGCAGGTCAACGCCATCCTCTAGGCCAGCGGCGCGGATGAGATCATTGATGTTGTCGGGGCCAACCATCGCCCCGACCGTCTGAATCCGGCCGCGGTCCTGATAGCGACGCTCGAGCCGGGTGAAGTGCTCAGGATCGCCCTCTATGAACAGACCGCTCCAGCCACGGGCCTCCGCGAGGTAGACGCAGTTGCCTTCCGACCCCGACTCGATTCCGAACTCGACGAAGGTGCCCTGCGGTATGCCGAGGCGTCGCATGATCTCGGCGATCACGCCATCCTCGCCGTTTTGCGAGAAGCCCTTCAGCTCGTATGCGGTGAGGTCGTCGACAACCGGCTGCCTGTTGTCGGGGGTGGTGGTCGCCACCCAGCGCTCCTGCAGCGTGGCCAACGCAGCGTACTGGAGAAAGCGGGAAGACCTATGGGCCACAAAATCCGCGCCCCCTAGGGTGTCGATCATGGCCGGTAGCGTCGCGACCAAGTCGTTGGTGAGACGCGATATGTGGTCGGAGAAACCGGCAACCCGTTCGGAGAGCACCTCCACCGCGTCGATCGACTGCTCTGCGTCAGCGAGCCGCGACTCGATCTCGGTGAGCACAGCAAGCTCGGTCTCGTCAATCTCCCCACGTCGCTGAAGGTATGGGCGGAGCGATCGCAGCAGTCCGCGATGTGCGATGCCACGGAGGGAGGAATCGTTATTCTGCCACCTTGTGCGACCGCCAGCTTGGATCTGCTTAGCCAGCGTGTCGAGGCTCCCGGAGCCTGCGACGTTGGCGCCGTCAGCGACCACGTACGGAGGCGGGTGAAGGCCAGCCATCCGTATTGCATCGAGTCGTGTCCTGATCGCCTCGCCTGCCTTCTCGGGCGCGCGCTCCAGCCGCATGTGCACGGCCGCCAGCAGCGCCTTGGCAAGCGCTTCATCGGGGTTATTACGCACGCGGGTGAGCAGCATCGCGGCGGCGGCGATGTCGGGCTCACCCCACGTCGTGCCCGCGGTATACGGACCGGCGCCCGAGGGCACGACGCCCTCCGTGATGGGCACCAGATATCCCATGGAGTCGTCCATGAACTCAAGGTTGGCTGAATATGCCGTCGCCACCACGGGCCGCGCATAGGCCATGGCCTCGGCGATAGTCACGCCGAAGCCTTCGCTGCGATGCAGTGAGAGGTAGCAGTCGCATTCCGCGATGAGTCCCCGGTTAGTGGTGGCATCGAGGTATTGGTCGAGGATGACCACGTCGGCGCGACCGGCTGCCGCCATGCGCAGCTCCTCGAGCTCCTCAAGGTGCCGCTCGCCATTGATGCTCTTGAGCAGCAGTGTGCAGCCGTCGTCGGGTGTAAATGCCGACGTGTACGCCTCCAGGGCGCCGAGGGGGTTCTTCCGGACGAACACGCTGTCGAAGTCGTACGCATAGAGAACGAGAAACGTGTCCTCGGCTATTCCTACCGCCGCCCTCGCTCCGCCCACGGCCGGCGGCACCACCACGGGCATGGGGATAACGGTGACGGGTAGATCGGTGCGTTGACGGATGGCGTTGCCTACGAATGCACTGCCAACCCATATTTCATCCACCACCGAAAATGACTGGTCGAACATCTCGGGGAATGTCGAAGTCTCCCACCACCAGAGCCCGATGCGGTAGCGGTGATCACGCAGCCGTTCGCCCATCCAGTGATTTGCCGCGAGGATGACGTCGGCGTTGATGCACACCAAGTTGGTGTCGTATATCGCCTTGTCGGGACCGTGTTCGGAGAACTGGTGTGTACTACGACCTGGCGCCATGTCGTAGGTCACCGTCGCGTGGGGGATCCCTGCCGCCTCGATGCCGGCCAGCATCAGGCGCGCGGCTTGCCCCACCCCGCTCTCGGCGGTGAAATAGGCGATGACATTGATGCCGGGCTGCAGGTCCTGCGTCGGAGCCAGTGGCATAGATGCCTCGTCCGCCTGCTCTGGCTCAAGTTGCATGGGCACCGTACCATCGGGCACCAACTCACCCCGTACGTACTGCTCAAATCCAAACGTGTCTGGTCCCGGCACGCCGGGAAAGCGCTCCCGCAGCGCTGGTGTCTGCAAATAAAGGTCCATCAGGTACCGGCCGGGGGCACGGGAGTCGGCCAACCCAGTGGTAGGCGCGGAGAGCCACTTGGCAAATACCGGCACGCCGTCGGTGAACGGGTTGGGTGGCGGAGCGATGCCCTCGCTCTCGGTCTCCAACAGGGCGTTCCGGAAGAGGCCGCGCATTCGGTGGTCGAGAACGAGTCCGTCAATCTCATTGACGCCATAGGGGATCGCCGAGATGGCGGCGTGCCCTCCGGCGAGCAGTTTGGCGTCGTACTGGGCGAACAAGCGTGCGACGTCCGGGCGCTCCGACAGCAGCACGCGCGGTGCGCCGCCTTGGTGTTTGCTCACCAGGTGCGACTTGCGTGGGTCGTAGCCGCTGAAGTGGAAGAATACGAGATCCTCGCCGTTGACCGTCCAGTGGCCGTCGTGCTCGCGCACGTCCCTGTTCGGCAGATTCCACCATGCAACGTTGCAGCCCGGGTGTCTGAGGATGTGGGGCGCGAAGTAGCCGGGGGCGAGATCCATCCACCGCTGGTCGACGAATCGCCACGACGTGGGGTTGATGATGCACTCGCGGCGCAGGCGTGACTGCCACCATTTCACGACGGCCAGACCCATCTCGCCCCCGACCGACACGA
>WLOY01000172.1 GCA_009699015.1 Actinomycetota bacterium
GAACCTCGCCGCGTACCCCGAGTGGAGCGACGGGATCACCTCGGTGGAGGTGCTGAGCAGGTACGAGGAGGACGACCGGCCCGCAGATGCCCGCTTCACGGTGGATTCCGGGATGATCAAGGACACCTACGAGCTCGAGTACGACTGGGAGGGCGTCGAATCAGTGTCGTGGACGCTCACGAAGGGCGAGATGCTGACGGCGCTTGACGGCTCATACCGATTGTCCGACAACGGCGACGGGTCGACGAGCGTTGCCTACCAGCTTGCCGTGGACGTGAAGATGCCGATGATAGGAATGCTCAAGCGCAAGGCGGAGAAGGTCATCATCGACACGGCGCTCAAGGGACTCAAGAAGCGTGTTGAAGCGATCTCGACTCCTGATTCTTAGCGGGCAGTCGGGAGCGGGCACGACATCTGCCGCACGGGGAATCCGTGACGGCCTCGGCAGCCGCGGGGTCGCGGCAACGGTCATCGACAGTCGCGGGAGCGAAGTCGAGATCGAGGCCCTCGTCGATCGGGCGATTGCCTCGGCCGGCCTCGGAACACTCGCACACGAGCTGCCTCGCATCCTCGTACGTCTCGAGGGACTGGCCGGAATCCTGGCCGTGCGCGAGGCCGCCGCACGTGGTGGGGCGATCCTCTGGGATGCAGGTGAGACCGGTGCATTCCTCCGTCTCATGACACTGCTCAGCTCAACCCGCAGCGGCATGGCGGGCATCCTTCCGCCCCTGGCGGCGATGCGGGCGGCGCAATCGCTCTCGCAGGCTGATCTCGCGGCGTGGCAGATGATCCTCGGCGCGATTGACGAGGTTCAGGCCTTGCTCGCGGACGAGGATTCCCGGATCCTGCTCGTCGTCGTTCCCGATGAGGGGCTGGATGAGTTGGTCGCGACCCGGATCGGCCAGCTCTCCCTCGTGCGCGCGGGGTGCGACGGGATCCTCGTGAACAGGGTGCCGCGGGCCGGTGAGGGCTGGCCGGAGTCATGGGCGCAGCCCCAGCGCCGCCGAGTCGAATCCCTGCTCGGCCTCGGCGTGCCGGTCATCGAGATCCCGCAGCTCGTCGATGATTCGCCCGGCGCCGGGGCATTCCGGGCGGCGGCCGGTGAAGTGTTCGACGTCGGCCGGTTGCCGCGTCCGCTCCCCGACAGCATTGAGGAGCGTGACGACGGCGGCTACGACCTGCATGTGCACCTGCCCGGCGTGCGGCCTGAGCTCGTGCGCGTGGGCAGGCTCGGCGACGCGCTCGTCACGGACGTCGCTGGCCTGCGACGACAGATGGCCCTGGCACCCGTCCTGGCCCGCTGCGTGATCGAGGGGGCCGGCATGGACGGTGACCGGCTTGTCGTGCGATTCGGACGCAATCGCGCGCTCTGGCCCGAGGCGTCGTGAGCGGCGACCGTCCATGGTGGTTCTCGGGAGAAACGCCCGGCGATGAATCCACGGGCGCCCATGGCCGTGCTGGCGGCGGCGGATTCTCCCTGTCGTCGCTGGCCTCCTTGTCCTCCCTGGCGTCCGGCGCCCAGCAGATCGTCGACATGGCGAAGCAGGCGATCGTGGTCCCGCATGCCGCTCATGACGATCCGGACCAGCACGGAGACTGCATCATCTGCCGCGGTCAACTCGCGCTGGGCGAGGTTCGCGGACGACCGGGCGGTGCGGTTGACGATGAGTCGCAGGCAGCGAAGGCGGGGGCGACGGTTCAGTGGATCGACCTAGATCCGGTGCGACCGGATTCCGGCGTGCCCGAGGCCGACCCTAGGCTGGGGACGTGACGTTCAGCATCGGGGTCGACGTCGGGGGCACGAAGATCCTCGCCGGACTCGTCGACGATTCGGGCACCGTCGTGAGCACGGCCCGTCGGCCGACACCGCGCAATGACGCCACCGAGGTGCTGAATGTCGTCTCCGAGGTCGTACGTGAACTCGTCGCTCCCCACGAGGGTTCGGTCGTGGGGGTCGGGCTCGGCGTGGCCGGTCCGGTCGATGCAGCCCGCGCCACCGTGTTCTTCGCACCGAACCTCGGGTGGTCACAGGTGCCCGTGCGCGCCATCCTCGAGTCCCGGGTGGGCATGCCGGTCGCCGTCGAGAACGACGGCAACGCAGCCGCGTGGGGTGAGTTCCGCTTCGGTGCAGGCGCCGATGTCGATGAGCTGACCGTCGTGACCGTCGGAACGGGCATCGGTGGCGGCATCATCATCAACGGGGATCTGCTGCGGGGTGCGCATGGCGCGGCCGGCGAGATCGGTCACATGAACGTGGTCGTCAACGGCCGGGCCTGCGGTTGTGGCCGCGGCGGCTGCTGGGAGCAGTACGCGAGCGGCAATGCGCTCGTCCGAGAGGCTCGGGCGCTCGCGGCCGATCGACGCGGAGAGGCGTCCTTGCTCCTCGGGCTGGGGGACGGGACCCCTGAGGGAGTCCAAGGACTCCACGTGACGCAGGCTGCGCGTGCCGGCGATCCGGTGGCGATGGAGGCCTTCCGGGTGATCGGGACCTGGCTCGGCCGAGGCCTTGCAGACCTGTGCGCCATCCTTGATCCCGGCACGTTCGTCATCGGCGGCGGAGTCTCCGAGGCGGGCGACATGCTCCTCTCAAGTGCCCGCCAGACGCTCCTGGACAAGCTGAGCGGCAATCAGCAGCGCCCGGCGCCCGAGGTGCGCCTCGCGACGCTCGGGAACAATGCCGGGCTCATCGGGGCGGCGGAGTTGGCGCGTCCGAGGTCCTGACCGGAACTCGGGGTCACACGACGGCGCCGCCGTCGGGCCGGTCGTCAGCCGAGCCGTGGTCCTCCATCCTCGCGACGAGGGTGATGCAGCCTGCGACGAAGGCGAGCACTCCGAGGCCGGCGATAAAGGTGCCCAGGGAGAAGAAGGTCGCGATGACGAGGAGCACCGGTCCGCCGAGTGCCCCGGCCCACGCGAATCGGGCAATGACGTCCGATGGCCGGGGGATCGGCGGCGGCTCGGGCGGATGGTATCGATCCGATTCGAGTTCGCCCGGCTCGAGTAGCTCGTCGATGAAGGCATCCGGCGCCTTCGGGTCGTTGATCTGCAGGCTGCTCGTCGCGGCGTCGAAGTCGATCTGCCCGGAGAGGTCGGCGACGATCTGATCCCATGCACGTGCCTGCTCCTCGGGGGAGGGCTCGTTGCCGGGGTCGCCGATGCGGCCGGAATCACTCATTCGGCCGTGACGCGCCGCACGAAGGCGGCGCTCCCCTCGAAGATCTGCTCGGCATCGTTGTCGAGGGTGGCGACGTGGTACGAGTCAGGGAGGAGGACTTCGGTGAGGTCGGCGGATGAGACGTTCGCGAGGATCCAAGCCGAGTTCGAGGGCTCGACGACGTGATCCTCGATCGACCGGAAGAGCAGGAGCGGCTGCGTCACCCTGCCGATGTCGTGCTTCACGGCGGACCACAGCTTCGTGAGCGAATGGGCTGCCTTGAGCGGGATGCGATCGTAGGCGCCTTCATCCTGGCCGGGCTTGGCGATGTCGTTCGAGATCCCGGGGAAGGATGGGATGAACGCTTGCAGCGCCGGGAGGAGGAAGCGGTCTGGGCGCTCGGAGTGAACGGCCGGGTTCACCAGCACGATGCCTGCGACGTCGCGGCCGCGCGTCTGCGCGAGCCGAAGGGTGAGGGACCCGCCCATCGACAGGCCCATGACGAAGACGGTCGAGCACGACCCGGCGAGCTCGTCGAAGGCCCGCTCGGCCTCGCCGTACCAGTCCTCCCACGTGGTCTTGTTCAGGTCCTGCCACCGCGTGCCGTGGCCGGGCAGCCGCGGCACCTGAATCGTCCAGCCGCTGCTGCTGAGCGACTGACCCCACGGGGTCATCGACCTCGGCGACCCGGTGAAGCCGTGCAGAAGGAGCACACCGACTTCGTCACCGGAATTTGACCAGGCTTGTGCATGTGGCATGACGCTCATAGCCACGAGTCTGCCACCGAGGGCTTCATCGCAGAAGCCGTCGCCTCAGGAGGGGCCTTGCTCTACTGGATCCTGAAGTACATCATCATCGGCCCCTGGCTGCGCGTGCTCTTCCGGCCGTGGCTCGAGGGGGTCGAGAACGTGCCCGAGAAGGGCCCGGCCATCGTGGCGAGCAACCACCTGTCCTTCTCCGACTCGTTCTACCTCGCCCTCATGCTCCGCAGGCCCATCACCTTCCTCGCGAAGAGCGACTACTTCACCGGCCGGGGCGTGAAGGGCAGGTTGACCGCGTGGTTCTTCCGCGGGGTCGGTCAGGTCCCGATCGACCGGTCGGGCGGACGCGCATCGGAGGCGGCCATCCACACCGGCACCCGCATCCTGGACTCCGGCAGCCTGCTGGGGATCTACCCCGAGGGCACCCGGTCGCCGAACGGCACGATGTACCGGGGCCGCACCGGCATGGCCCGCATGGCCCTTGAATCGATGTGCCCGGTAATCCCGGTGGCCATGATCAACACCTTCGAGATCCAGCCCCCCGGCCGGCTCCTGCCGAGCCTGCAGCGGGTCGGGATGCGATTCGGCCCGGCGCTCGACTTCGCTCGTTACGAGGGGCTCGAGGGTGATCGATTCATCCTGCGCTCGGTCACCGACGAGGTCATGTACGAGCTCATGACGATGTCCGGCCAGGAGTACGTCGACATGTATGCGACTCGGGCGAAGGAGCTCATCGCGGAGGGCGGCAAGGCCGACGCCTCCTCGATGGTCGAATCACCGAAGTGAGGCCCAGCCCCGGCTCAGGCTGACCGCATCGCGCCAGGCCTGCCGGTCGAGTGGGTGATCGAAATCGGCCGAGAACACCCCTGAGCTCCGGCGAATCCCGGCGAGGTCGCGCAGTGAGGCCCACATGCCGATTCCGACGCCGGCGAGGAGCGCGGCTCCTAGGCCGGTGGTCTGGAGCTGCTCGGATCGGTCGACCGGGACCCCGAGCACGTCGGCCTGCATCTGGCACAGGAGGTCGTTGCTCGCGGCACCGCCATCGACGGCGAGCGAGGGCAGGTGCACGCCCCCCTCCTCGGACATCATCCCGACGAGGTCGGCTACCTGGTGGGCGATGGCCTCGAGGGTGGCGCGTGCGAGGTGCGCGGCGCTCGTGGCGCGGGTGATGCCGATGATGAGGCCGCGGGCGTTCGGGTCCCAGTCGGGTGCGCCGAGACCGGTGAGTGCCGGGACGAAGACGACGCCGCCTGAGTCTGGGACGCTCGCTGCGAGCGCCTCGACCTCTGGCGCGGTCGCGATGACGCCGAGGCCGTCACGAAGCCACTGGACCGCAGCGCCAGTGATGAAGACTGCGCCCTCCAGTGCGAAGTCGCGCTCACCGCTCGGATGCTGGAGCGCCACGGTGGTGAGCAGGCCGTTTCCCGAGGTGATCGCGTCGGTGCCGGTGTGGACGAGGAGGAAGGAGCCGGTGCCGTAGGTGCACTTCGCGGCGCCCTTGGTGGTGCCCGCCTGGCCAACGAGCGCGGCCTGCTGGTCGCCTGCGATGCCGGAGATCGGCACGTCGAGGCCGTGGAAGGAGGTGGGCTCGGTCCGGGCGACGATGCCGTAGGAGGCGACGATCTCGGGTAGTGCCTCGATCGGGACTCCGAAGAGGGCGCACAGTTCCGGGCTCCAGGCGCCCGTGCCGAGGTCGTACAGGAGGGTGCGCGAGGCATTGGTCGCATCCGTGATGTGGAACAGTCCGCGGGTCATCCGGGCGATGAGGTATGAGTCGACGGTACCGATCGCCACGCGGCCGGACTCGACATTGGCCCAGGTCGCGGAGTCGTGCTCCCGGACCCAGCAGATCTTCGTGGCGGAGAAGTACGGGTCGAGTCGCAGGCCGGTGAGCTCCACGATGCGGGGCTCGCGGCCCGCGGACCGCCACTCCTCGCACATCGAAGCGGTGCGGCGGTCCTGCCAGACGATGGCCCGGCGGGCAGCGCCGAGGGTCTCCCGGTCCCAGAAGCACACGGTTTCGCGCTGGTTCGCGATGCCGATCGCGGCGATGTCGGCGCGGGTGCCGCCTGATGCCGCGTGGCCTTCGAGGGCAGCGCCTGCGGCATCGAGGGTGGCTGACCAGATCTCGTTCAGGTCGTGCTCGACCCAACCGTCTCCTGGGAAATGCTGCTCGAACTCTCGGTATCCAGATGCGGTGACGGCTCCCGCCTCATCCACGATGAGCGCGTTCACCCCGGTGGTTCCGGCATCGATCGCGAGGACGAATCTGGGCATGCATGCACTGTAGTTCGCGCTGGGACTGCGGGCGAGTGGCGCTCGGCTGAGCGAATCGTGAGCGGCTGGACCTTTCTTGCGGCGGCCCCATCGGGTAGGTTCTGCCATGACAGCGGTTACAACCGCGATCGATCATGTGCAGGTGCCCCGACCAAGGGCCAGTCGTCGAAGGAGAACGGGTCATGCGCGTTGGAGTGCTCACCGGCGGCGGCGACTGCCCTGGACTGAACGCGGTCATCCGCGCGGTGGTCCGCAGGGGCGTGGCGGACTACGGCTACGACTTCGTGGGCTTCCGCGACGGATGGAAGGGCCCGCTCGAGGGTCTGACCGTGCCACTCGACATCCCGGCGGTGCGCGGCATCCTCCCGCGGGGCGGCACCATCCTGGGCTCCTCCCGGACGAACCCGATCAAGGTCGAGGGCGGCATCGAGCAGATCGAGCGCAACCTCGAGGACCTCGGCATCGACGCCCTCATCGCCATCGGCGGGGAGGACACCCTCGGGGTCGCGACGAAGCTCACCGAGCACGGCTTCCACGTCATCGGCGTCCCGAAGACCATCGATAACGACCTCTCCGCGACCGACTACA
>WLOY01000173.1 GCA_009699015.1 Actinomycetota bacterium
ACCTTGAACTCGGTCGTGAACTTCCTTCGACTCGACATACTCGACATCCTTCCAGCGAGCGCCCAATGCACTCGCGAACAGTGGATGTCTACTTTTTCTGGGGAACCTCAAATGACATCAAACGACGCGAATGACATGAAGTGACTTGCGTGACAGTGCCGCATACCCGGCATGGATGAAGGCACTTTTGATGCATTTTCGGGCTCAATGTCGAAACCCCCCGGCGTTCTGCCGGGGGGTTTCGTCGCGCCAACTAATCGGGCCTAGCTACGCGGTTTTGGCGGGTCCATCCGGACCATCCGCACGGCGGTGAGCCACGCCTCGACGTCGCCCCGCTTGAAGTACAGCCGCTTCCCCATCTTGGGGTGACAGTTTCGGCGTTGCCTGTTTCTTGCCAAACAGTCCCATGTAGTGATCATATGCGTGAAGCCTTTTGAGGTAGCCGAGTTCGCGTGCTTCGTCGATTTCGGTGCAGGCGCACCAGGGCATTCGCAGGCTGGGCGACGCAATCAACGCCGCGATAACCACGAAAGGAATGCGAATGAGCGACCACCTCGAACCCGCGCACTTACACGAGTGCTGGGCCAAGCACCGAGCGACCCCGAATGCATCTGCGACGAACTCCGAGCCTGCGAGAAACGGGTCACCGCGCATGAGCGGAGCTGGGAAAATGCCGTCATCATCGCCCGCGCTGGCTACCAAGACGAGGCAACTACCAGGTGGAGGTAGTGGGGGGGCAACGTCATACAAACGGGAACGGACGGCCCTACGCAAGGAATACGGAGTAGGCGGACACCCGTCAAGTGAGGACGTGGGCTTAGCGTTCCTACTCCCCCAACCGTCCAACCAACTCGGACCCGACACAGTGGCTGTAGTAGTCGGCCAGTTGCAAGTAGGACTCGTAGATCCGAAGGACTGTCCTTGGGTCCAAGCAATCATCACGGAACTAGCAAAACAGGGAAAATACCCACTGTGCAAGATTCGCATGTTCATACGCAGTAACGAATGGGCCGAGGACAACCCCGACAGTGGAGTCATAGGACTCACGATCTTCATACAGGACCCACCACAAGACAACCAGTGAGACCAGACACACCTGTAGCCCCTTTTTTAGGACTCGCATTTCCCCCACGACCTGAGAGCGGGGAGCACCTCACGAGCCGGAGCCGCTACGCCCTTGACGGAGCTGAGCACCTCGACGACCCGGAGCCGCTCTACTAACGGTAGTTCAGCCGATCAGCGGCATGTGAAGCCGTTGAGTTGAGCAGACTTCACGCCTTTTTCTGTCACATTGAAGATCAGTTTGGCCTTTTGCCCCTGAGATAGGGACCCGACCGTGTCGTTGCTGTACCCAACAACAGTCCCGTCAGCGTCCAAGAGATTGACTTCTGCGTACACGCCATCAGAGCAAGACACGCTTTCAGCGCGGATCGTCATACCGAAGCATGAGAAGTAGTCGCAGTCCGGGTTCTTGGCCCACTTGTATGCGATCCCATTCATCACCGGCAGTGCGTTACCGGAGGCTCCACCCTCGCCACGCCAGTAAGCCATAAGGCGACACTCCAACTGCACGCCTTCCTTCTCTAACGACTCGACCCTCTTTCGGACGGTATCTGTGCGCGCCGCAGGAGCCCTTCGCGTAGCGATTGTGTAGTCCGCTTGGACCTGTTGGCAGACCCTCACCTGCGATGTCACGCTGGTGGGTGACGAAGACGGACTTTGAGGTAACGCCGTTTCGCTGGCCGTCGCAATGGTTGGCGATGAGTCCACGCTCACCGTGGGCTTCGCTACGGCTGTCGATGTCCCGCCACACCCAGCAAGTAGCGAGAGTGCCAACGCCGCTGTTACATAGATCCGCTTCATGGTGATTCCCCTACGTTGCCATTCCTCATCCGGAATCAACGTACCGCACTCAGTAGGCGGGGCGACTAACCTCAGCTTGCTCGCCTCGCGCCATGTCCGGACCCCACCACGTGCGCATCACAAACACCCGTTCAAGAAGCACGCCTTGCAGGACCCCACAAAATCCCCGAACGGGCTGCCGGCACAGATCAGCGAGAACGACGCCTACGCTCAGCAACCGACTCCGTCGGACTCGCCGCGACCCAATCCCGCAACTCACCCACCAAAATGACCGGCCGACTCGTCGGATAATGCGCCACAAGCCGCTTCGCCCTGATAGCGCGACGAATGACATCCACGCTCATCCCCGTCATCGCCGCAGCCTGCTGCACCGTCACAGGTGGTGGGTGGAATTCGTGGCGTTGCTTCCGGCTGTCATGGGCAGCGGCGGGATTTGACGTCACGGCCCGCACCGGAATAACCAAACGAGGAGCCCTCGGCTATGTGCCGAGGGCTCCCGTGGTGATATCGAGCCAGATCGAGCGCGGTGGAGTCTGCCCTTGCTAGAAGGCCCGGACCGGCCGGACCCAGAACCCACTTAACTTCCAATCAGAGCCCGAATTGCCGTTCGGATAGCCTCGGAAATATGCATTGTCGGGACCGCCCTGAGACGAACTCCAATAGTTGCCAGCGACAAACCCACCGCCGGCCGCCACATTCTGAGCATAGGCAGTCAACTCGTCCTTAGAGGGCAGGAACCAGTCACTGAACGTCACGCCCGCCACCGTCGTGGTCGTGGCCCTCGCCGAGTTGCCTGCCCCGGCATCGCATCCAGCGGCCATAAGGCGGGTGTTCTCAAATCCGCTGCCGATGGCGGTGCTCGTGTAAATGGCTTTTGGATAATAGTTGCACCAATTCAATAACACCGGGCTGGCCGTCGCGGCTTCCAAGTTGTGGCACCGGGTTCCGCAGGCCGAGCCGGTGCTAGTGAAGCCGTTCGAGGAAGAGTAAAACACCACGCCACCACCAGGACCAGTTGACCCGATCGAGTAATCCGTCGTGACCGGCGCCGACGAAGCTGACCCAAGCGAGATTCCGGCCGCGTTCGTTGCTGTCACCGTGAAGGTGTACGCGGTGCCAGCAGCCAGCCCGGTCACGGTGATGACGCCCGCGACTGCCTGAGACACGGTGCCGGTGATCCCGCCGGGATTCGAGGACGCCGTATAGGAGGTGATCGGGATGCCGCCATTTTGGGGTGCGGAGTATGCGACCTGCACGGACGTCTCCCCCTTGACTGCCACGACCCCGATGCGCGGCGGGCCTGGGGCCACCCCTGGTGTGATGGCCGCCGACGGAGAGGAAGCCGGCGAGGACACGAGACTGGCCGCGTTCTTCGCGGTGGCGGTGAACGTGTACGCGGTGCCGTTCTTCAGGCCGGTCACGTCACAAAACCCGGAGGCCCCGTCGACCGTGCATGTACCGCCAGACACAGCCGGCGACGCGGTCACCGTGTACGACGCGGGCGCGCCGCCCACTATCCCGTCGGTCGCGGTCCCGGCAGCGACGGTCACGGTGATCTTGGTGTTGCCGATTGCCACCGTCGGGGTCGCCGGAGTGCCAACGAAATTGAGGACGGTCACGGCGACGGAACCGGCAGACCAGGCGCCCTCGCTCTTCACGCCACTCTTCCCGACAAGCTTGGTGATCGCCGCCACCCGGAACGAGTAGGTCCCGCTCACCTGGTTGTTCATTCGGCAGGAGTTCGTCTGGGATGACCCCGTCGAGTCGTATTTGCAATCCCAGCCCGCGTCCGCCCATGGGCCATCACTCCCGGACGCAACCTGCACGCGATACCCGATGAGCTTCTGGGTCAAAGGGACCTTCGCGTTGTTCCAGAACGCGATGACATTCATCTTGTTGTCCTGGTCCAGGCGGGCCTCGACGCCCGTGACCGCACCCACCCCGAGCACGTCACCCCGGACGATCGGCGTGGCAGCGCCGGCCGAAGCATCCGCCGCACTCCCGCCCGACCCGCCACAGCCCGCAAGAAACATCACCGCGCACGCGATAACAGCACCAGCGGCCTTCCCTCTCCGTCTACTTGAACCGAATCCGCTGAATCGACTACTGCGTGCACTCATCGTGGGCCTTGCCTCACCGGGACCATGTCCCATCACCGTGCATGTGTTCGTGACGATAGGGCACGGCAGGTGCGAGCACTACCGTGTAAACACGGTCATTTTCAAGGCATTATGTCCGGTTTGTGGTGATTTATGAACTTTCTGGACGCCTTTGCGAAGATTCCCATCCCCCACAACCCGCGCACCCCAACGCCCGTTCAAGAAACACCCCCTGTACAACCCCACACTTGACCTGCCCCCCGACGACACACCCCACGCAAACGGCAGGGCCGACTCGATTCACGAGTCGGCCCCAACAGTCACGCCGACCGTCAGCTGTCGGCCTCGACGACGCTCGCGCCCTCGGCGGCACGCTGCACCGCAGCGCACCCCTCCTTCGCCGCTGCCTGCGTGTCGTATGCCTCGCCCACGGCGACGATCTCGCCGTTGCCGGCCTTCAGCCGGAACCGTTACTCGCCGGCCTTGTCCTCGTACACCTCGAACGTGCCTGCCATGCTGCACCCCTTCACTCGTTGCCGGAAATCGGGAAGATACCAGCATCCGCTGAACGGATCAGGCGAAGGAGCCGCAGTCATCCTTGAACGGCTCGAAGCACCGAGTGACTGGTGGGGATGCTCCGCTTCACCGACGAGTAACCATCACCCGGCCGTCGCATTGGCTGCCTTCACCTGACTCTTGACACGCGCCACACGTGCGTCAGGGCCGACCCAGTTTTCGAGTCGGCCCTGACGGTTACACGGATGTTCGGACTTACCGGGTGTGAGGCCCCTAAGACCATAGCAGGACCTGAGTCTCAGCGAAGGCCATTGCTCAACTCCACTTCCCCCACGCGGACCTGCTGGTCGCGGTGTGACGGAACCACTGGACGACACGAGTACCTCCCGGCTACTCCCAGCAACGTCGAGCGTCAAGCACCATTGGTGGTGGCACCGCGCTTGGACAGAGCGAACGCTCCTTCCGGAAGTGGTGCTTCCGAAAGGAGCGTTCACATTCCGCTACTTCTTGGTGTACGAGAAGGTCTTCGACTCGCTCTCCGTCGCTAGGTAGCCGGTCGACGCTGCTTTCTTTGCGGTGACAATGCACACCGTCACACCCGTAGCAATCAGGCGCTTTTTACCATCAAATAGGCATGCCCCGCCCTCGACCTTGAAGGTGACAGCGCCCGTGCCCGACCCGCCTGACGTCGTCAGCTCGATCGCGTTGCCCACCTTTGCTGTCAGCGTCTCACCCGACAATCTCAACACGTCCTGTTCGGCAAGGAACGTGAAGGTCCCTGTCGCGCTCGTCGCCTCGATCCAGCCGGTCGACGCCGCTTTCGTCGCCGTAACAACGCATGTCGCCGGAGGCGTCGCGTTCAATGAGGTCCCGCTCACTGAGCAGCCCGTCCCCGTGACGGTGTACGTGACAACTCCATCGCCCGACCCGCCAGACGTCGCAAGTTCGACACCGACCCCGTCGTCTACCGCGTCTGTCAGCACCGTATTCGACACCGACAGCGTGGCCTGGGGGGAAGTCCACGTGAAGACTACCGTCTCGCTCGTCGCCCCCCAGTAACCGTATGATGACGCTCTCGTCGCCGAAACCCAGCACTGCTTCCCGTCGCGAAGGTAAACAGTGGCTAGCGTTACAGAGCAAATGCCTTTACTCACGCTGAAGGTGATAGGACCCGTGCCCGACCCGCCCGTCGTGGTCAATGTGGTCCGCCCCGTCGTCGCCGGGAGTGTCAGCACCGTATTCGAAATGGTCAGCGTGTCCTGAGCGACCTTTGCCTCACTGTACCTGAACGTCTTCGGCGCGCTTGTCGCCTCTAAGAAGCCGGTCGACGCTTCTTTCGTCGCCGTGACAATGCATATCGCCGCATCCGTCGCGTTCAACGACGTCTCGCTAACGGAGCAAGCTGTCCCCGTGACGGAGAAATTGACAGCACCCGTGCCCGACCCTCCCGACGACGTCAGCACGGTCGCCATACCCGCTGCCATTCCCGTCGTATTCGTATTCGACACGGTCAGCACCTTCTGGGCAACCGAGGCCGCGTCCCCGCGGATCACCGGGGCAGCACCGTCTGCCGCGCTCCCACCACACCCCGCGAGGAGCATCACCGCGCATGCAATGACCGCACCAGCGGCCTTTCCTCTCCGTCTCCTTGAACCGAATCCGCTGAATCGACTACTACGTGCACTCATTAGGCACCGAGCCTCACTGGGACTGTGTCCCATCATCGTTCACGTGTTCGTGACGATAGGGGATGGCGGGAGTGCGCACTACCGTGTAAACACGGTGATTTTCAAAAGATTTTGTCCCGGTTTGCGGTGGTTTGTCATATTTCGCGTCGCTGGAACGTGCCCTCCGGGTTGACCAACGGCATGCTGCACCGGTCAACTGATGACCTACGGGTTCATCTCCTCCTCGACCATCCGCACCTCCCCCACCGCGAGGAGTGCCGGTTCGCCCGGGCCGTAGGCGAGTTCGCGCTGCGACCTCGACACGTTCACCGACCGTGGCGCACCGTCCGCCGCTACTTGTGGTGCCTGCCTGTCCGCCGCATTATGGGCGAGGGCGAACGCGGCCACGTCATCGGACAGGTGGCTGTTCCACTTCCCGGGCGCGTACACCTCCTCAACCGTCGTCCCCTTGTGGGCAGCGAATGCGGGGGTGTTCGCCGGCAGCCGGTAGACGCCTCGCTCGACTGCGGTGATGTACTCCACCAGCAGCTGCGTGCGCGCCCTGCCCGTCATCACGAACTTGTGGGCGCGTTCGTCGATGAGGTCGTTGAC
>WLOY01000174.1 GCA_009699015.1 Actinomycetota bacterium
AACAACCACAGCTGCATCTCTTCTCGTGTATGCGCACGAGGTCTTGGATCTTTCCGACTCCTAGGAAGGTTCGTGGAGCCGCCTCGGGGATTTGAACCCCGGACCTACGCATTACGAGCCGTTCTCAGGCCCCCTAGGAACACGCTCTTACTCGTGCATACTCCGGCATACCCCGCCACGCTCGGCCATGCGCCGTCCTTGTTCCGGGTCATTTCCGGGTCATTTCCGGGTCATTTGGCCGAATCGCCGGAGTGCACGGTCCGCCGACATTGCAGTGCGCGTGTGCGACGGCTGCCACGAGCGCGTCAGCCCTTGTGACGTGTCGATCGCTGGCACAGAAAACCAGGGGCCTAGACCTGGGCAGGTTGGTTGAGGAGGCTGAAGGCGCCTTCCTCCTCCTGAGCATCGTGGAGTTTCAGAATGGCATAGAGACCATAGAGCAGGGCGCGCAGTTCGACGAGGTCCTCCGCGTCAAGAGCCTCACCGTCGAGGTCGGCGAGCAGTCGTGACAGCCGTCCGATCTGGTGCTCGATCTCGGCGTGGCTGCGGCTGAGGGCACCGGTCGAATCGGCGCCACCGAGGGCCCGAGCGACGGCGGGGTAGAGAAGCTCCTGCTCGGCGCGCTCATGGGGAAGAGTCACCGTCTGGAGTTGCTCCAGGAGGGCGATTGTCGGCGCGAGCCCCGTGTCGTCGACGCCGAGGGTGTCGGCAACGACGCGCACTTGCTCCATCACGGGGCGCACGGCCGCGTGCTCGAGATGAAGGCGCTGGACCAGAACCATGTCCTCGGGCAGCATCGCGGAGGCGTGAGAGCGTGATGGCAACACGGCACGAAGGGCGACACCGATGGCCAGGACATCGATTACCTCCTGGACTAGGGCGCCGACGGCCGGGGGCAGGAAGCCGAGAGCAGCCGCGACCATCGCGACCAGGGAGAGCCCCATTCCGATGGCCACCGATTGCATGGCTATCCGTCGTGATCGACGGGCCACCAGGATGGCATCGGCCAGGACACCGATCCGATCGACGGTGAGCACCACATCGGCCGTCTCCGATGATGCCGTTGCACCGCGTGCCGCGAGCGCGACCCCCACCCCCGCGGTGGCCAGAGCCGGCGCGTCATTGACGCCGTCACCCACCATGATCGTCGGACCGTGCCGTGCCTCGTCTGCGACAACGGCCACCTTCTCGGCTGGGTCCCGATCGGCCTGTACGGCATCAACACCCACGATCCGGCCGACGGTCTCTGCCACGTCTGCGCGGTCACCGGTCACCAGGACGGTGCGAGTGATGCCCGCGGCGCGCAGTTCGCGCAGCATGCGAGGAGCATCGGCGCGGATGGGGTCCTCGAGCATGAGAACCCCAGCCGGAACCCCGTCCACGGACGCGAAGACGGTGAGCGACCCGTCCAGGCTGGCGCGACGACGCGCATGCCGGACCCACGTCGGAGCGGTACCGGGGACGATCCAATCCGCCTTGCCCAGCCGGACTTGGCGGCCCTCGACGCGGCCTTCGAGGCCATAGCCATGGTGTTCGACCACGTCCTCGGGGAGGACCAGATCGAGGCCGCGCATGCGCGCCGCAGTGACGATCGCGGTTGCCAGGACGTGTGGGGAGACTTGATCGAGTGAGGCGGCGAGCGCGAGAAGCTCGTCTGAGCCGACAGCGGCCGGGGCGATCACGGTCGCGAGTACGGGCTTGCCCTGGGTCAGGGTCCCGGTCTTGTCGAAGAGGAGCACCCGCCCGGCGGCGAGCCGCTCGAGGGCACCCCCGCCCTTGATGATGACGCCGATCTTGGAGGCGCGCGAGAGTCCGCTCATGATGGCGATCGGTGCCGCAAGAAGCAGGGGGCACGGCGTGGCGACAACGAGCACAGCCACCGCGCGGACGGGGTCACCGCTGACCAGCCAGGCGACCCCGGCGAGGAGCAAGGTGAAGGGAACGAAGTAGATGGCGATGCGATCCGCGACGCGAACGAACGGCGCCGACGAGGCCTGCGCCTGCTCGACCATGCGGAGCACTCCCGCGTAGGTCGACTCCGATGCCGCTGCCGTCGCGATGAGTTCGGCGGGTGCTCCCGCGTTGACTACTCCTGAGCGGACGTCGTCCCCTGCGGGCCGTTCGATAGGCAGCGGCTCACCCGTCAGGGCGGACTCATCGAGCACGGCCGGGCGCACGAGGCGTCCGTCGACGGGGACGACCTCGCCCGTTCCAACAATGAGCCGGTCACCCCGCACGACCTCACCCACGCCGACCTCGACCAGTGCGTCACCCTCAAGTCGGCGAGCGGTACGGGGTGTCCGCTCCACGAGAAGGCCGAGCTCGCGTCGGGCGCGCGCGGCCGCACGTGCCTCGAGGAGCATGCCCGTCGTAAGCATGACCGCCACCATGGCGCCCGCGAACGGCTCCCCGACCGCGAGCGCACCCGCCAGCGCGAGCAGCGCGATGATGTCGACGCTGGGCTGGCGTCGGCGGATCGCCGACCACATCGAGATAGCCGAGATCATCAGGCCCATGAGTGTGGCGGCGACCCAGGCTGCCTCGGCGGCCCTTCCCCATCCGAGGACGTACGCGACCACTCCGCACCCAAGGAACGCAACCGCGATGAAGAACGCGATGATTTCTCGGCGATCGCGCATCACACGCCGCTTCCTCCCGCGACGTCGGTGACCGCGGTCGCGACCCCCTCGGGCACGACATCACTCACCAGGGTTTCCGCGGAGTCGGCGAGGCCCGCCAGAGCGTCGGCACCGGCGTCCAGCCCAGGAATCTCGATTCCCATCTGCTCGGTGAAACCTGCGACTGTCTCACGCAGCTTCGCCCACATGGCGCTTCGCCTTGCCGGTTCCCCGAGGGTCCGGAGGACCAGAGGGGAACCACTAATTGCCTATCTGCATGGATACGCAGATTACAGCTTTCACGATAGCAGCCCTGTGGAGCCATGAGCCACCGCTCACCGCGTTGACCCGTCGTGCTCCGTGCTCCACTATCTGCGTATGCCCGCAGATGCGCAGCCAATCGGCCTCCCGAGCGCCACGGCAAGGGCCGCGGTAGGGGCCCTTGCGCTGCTCGCGGACGACACCCGCCTGAAGATCCTGTGGACGCTGATGCAAGGTGAGCAGCACGTCAACGCTCTGTCCGATCTCGTGGGCGCCAAAGCCCCAGCGGTGAGCCAGCATCTGGGCAAACTGCGGCTCGCCGGGATGGTCTCGGTGCGCCGCGATGGGACCTACGCCTACTACAGCGCGTCAGACGACCACATCTCCCGCATCGTCAGCCTGCTGGTCGACCATGCTTCCGACGAACTCGCTGCCCAGCACCAGATCAGCGAACTGCGCCGTCGGCGACGCCGTCACACTGCGACCTGACCCCCTCGAGGCCTGCGCCATGCGAGGGCTCACAGCGTGGCGCGCACGACGCAACGCTCACCCGTCATCTTGTTGACGGCCGTTGCCTTGATGGCGTCGACGCCAGCATGGTGTGTCAACAGACGGCTGACCGACAGCGTCCCGCCACCATCCTCGGAACTGGTCGACCGAGTGACCGTCCATTCGCGGACACCGTCGCTGTAGAGCCGGACCGTCCACGGCTGGCCCGCCTTGCCGGTGTGCAGTTCGATCTCCCCTTCAACGTGTCCGTCATCATGGCTCAGGGTGAGCATGGCGTTCGATCCCTGCGTGCAGGTCGACCTCGCCACCGCGCTCGCAGTCATGGCCGATGCCGTCGCCGGCACCGCAAGAACAAGTAGGGCTCCAACCAACGCACTACCGGTGACGATCCGCTTCGCTGACGATGACATGAGCCACGCTCCCTTGCCTACGGGCAAGCAACGCTCGCCTCCTTCAGCGTGCCGGGGTTCCGTGGGACAACACCGATCAGGACTGCCAAATCCTGGTAAGAGGATCGCTTCAGGACGCCGCGTCGCAGTGTCAACCCGCCCGACAGCAATCCCTTGTGACTTCGAGGAGACCGGGTCAGTCGGCCGTCCTGACGAGCCTCACGAAGTTGTCAATGCGGATGGCATCGCCTTGCGGACCGAAGCCGTCCGGGTAGTCCGATGCACTGCCGGCTTTAGGGTCGCTGCGTTGTGCTCCGGCGCCGTGGACGTCCATCCAGAGGCCGAACATCTTGCCCATGCATCGGCCGAAGCAGACGTACGCCGCTTGCTGTCCCGTGGCGCCTTGTGTGCCAGCCCCTGGGGGCCCGCCACCGGCGTTGAGATGAGTGGTGGAGGACCAGTAGGCGCCGAAGTCGTCGTGGCCGCCTTCATTGACGATGGCCGTCGACGTGAAGAGTGGATCGATGGCGGCGGAGTCCGTAGCGCTGGGAGATCGCGAGTAGTCGACGATGCTCTGCAACTCTTTGACGTCCGGGAGGCGCCAGTCGCTGTGACCGAGATAGTTCTCGGCATTCTTCTGCTGCGCCCACGCCAGTGCGTGCTCCCAGTCCATTCCCTGTCCGCTGTCCCCCTGGGTCCATTGGAGACTCGTAGCCGCATCCGTGACGGTTCCGTCGCCATTGTCGGTGAAGTCGTTGACGCCGTATGCCAGGTTGCCTCGCACGTACAGCACATAGAACTTGTGCTCGGACCACATGTCGACGGCGATCGAGGGTGGATAGCCCTTGATTCGTCCGTCCGCGAAGTTGGTGCCGAACATCGTCTGCAGCACGAGCCACGTCGGGCTGACGGCGATCGTGGAGGTGGCCATCTGCGCATCGATGTTGCGTTCCCCTGCGCTGGTGTCCCCGTATCCGAAACCGAAGTAGGTGGTGTCGATGAACGGGGTCATCGCGGAGGTGTCCGTGTCGTCGAGTCTGGGGTCCACCCCCATGAAGTCAATGAGGGAGTACTGCTCCTTGATCGTCGGGAGTCTCCAGTCCGTGTGGCCACCGGTCCTCACCGATTCCACCCATTCCACCGCCTGCGCGAGTGTCATCTGGTCATCAGCGTTGATGGTTCCATCCCCGTTGAGATCCGCCGACTGGGTCCACATCAGACCGGTGACGTTGTCCGTCACCGTGCCGTCGCCGTTGTCCGTGTAGCTCGGGGTGTTGCCTGGGAACTGGGCGTCCTGCCCATAGAACGGCTCGCCCTTCGCCGGTGCCGCAGTCTCCTCGCCTTCAGCGTTCCAGAAGGTCGTCTGACCAGTGTCCACGATCGGATAGGAGCCAGATGTGGGGGCAGAGCGCTCAACCACCGGTACGTCGACCAGCCGAATTTGATACACCGTCACCACCGCGAGAGCAGCGATAATCACCAGGGTAAGCAGGACGGCCACGATCGCCGTTATCGCCTTCATCACTGTCTTCACGTTCTGTTGCTCCGCTTCGGTGGCAGCCTGAGAAGGCCTTGCACGATCACGTCGGCGACCCGATCGATGTAGGTGGTCGGATCAAGAGGACCGTCGATCACGTCGAAGGCTCGGGAGAGCTCCTGTGCGGCGAAAGGTGCTGCACCAGCCTGCGCGAGGAAGAACAGCTCACGCGCTGAGGTGGGCCGGATCACTCCAGCCGTGGTGAGTCGCTGCGTCACCTCGATCATGACGAGCATCCCCGGCGCGAAGGCCCGCTCGACGATGTAGTCCAGGCGCTCGGAGGGAACCATGCCCTCCTGCTGGAGGACTCGTCCCAATGCGGGATGTGTGGTTGCAGCCACCATGAACGTCCGGATTGCCTCCCGCAACTCGCCGAGGTCGTCGGGTTCAACCGGACCCCTGGCCCTTTCGCTCGCGATGGCGTCGAACAGGCTGGTGAATCCGTAGTCGAGAGCGGCGAAATAGAGGTCCTTCTTCGAACCGAAGCGGCGATTGACCGTCTCATGGCTCAGGCCCAGATCCGCGCTGAGGGTGCGCACCGACATCCCTTCGTAGCCCGACGCCGCGAAGGCTTCCAGAGCGGCGTGAAGAATCTCCTCATCGCTGCGGATCCGCGGCCTACCCACCGCGCTGGTCTTGGCCATTGCCACCCTCCTTTCAGCGATCGGAGTCGAATACTCCGAGGAACTCCAACCTGGCCGAGTGGTTGTCGACCGTGGCCAGGTACCCGTCAGGGTTGATCGATGACGTGACCGTCTCCGAGCGTTCACAGTCGGCTGCCGCCTGCAGGATACCCCAATATATTGGCACTTGCCAAATATTGGGTGATCGTCGCGTATCGCGAGTCGGGTGAGCCCCTTTGGAGCTGGTTTCTCGCACCCGGGCTCTCCGCTAATCGGGCAGGGCTGCGTCGACCGGACGGGAGATGAGTGGGGCAGCGCCGTGCAAACGATCGTCGCTGGCGGCACCCCCGCTCACCAGGCATGGGTGCCTGGCGTCCACGGCATCGCGTCACCGGAGAGCGGGTGTGAATCAGTGGCCGCCGGCAGGCGAGCTCAACAGGGCCGCTTCATGCCGATCGGGTTATTGACGGTTTACTGGCAGGCGAAATTCGGACATCTTGAAAGACAGACACGATCCCGACGACACGAAAACCCGTTGCACTGCAACGGGTTACGGGCCGAGCCGCCTCGGGGATTTGAACCCCGGACCTACGCATTACGAGCGCCATTGCCAAGCGATTTCCTCCACGGAAGTTGTTCCGCTACAGGCCATTTCCCCATGGAGCTCCGTGACAGTTTGCGTGGCGCCGGGTTATC
>WLOY01000175.1 GCA_009699015.1 Actinomycetota bacterium
AGCGCGAAGCCATGCGATGCCTCAAGCGCTACCTCACCCGCAGCCTCCACCGCACGCTCGAAAACTCACCCGCCATGGCCGCTTGACAAACATAGAAGCATCTGTGCTTGGGCGAATTCCAGCGAGCGCCGCAACGCCGAGAGCGTTACAGGGCGTCATGGGATCGAAGAAGCACCGGAAGGGGACGCAAAGACCGGCTCCCATTGGAGGTCAGCGCACGGAGTTCATTCGGCTGATCTCGATCGGGGTGAGCAAATTCGAGGCTTGCCGCAGGGTCGGGGTGAACCGGCAGACGGGCACGCGCTGGCGGTTCGGCCGGACGGTGGTCCTCGCTTCGGGCGGGGCGCTGGAGTATCCCGTGTGGCGACTTCGGGTTCTTGGAAAGGCACGTGCGCGAGGTCCTTGTCC
Organism: Actinomycetota bacterium; assembly: GCA_009699015.1. Taxonomy (GTDB): domain Bacteria; phylum Actinomycetota; class Actinomycetes; order S36-B12; family S36-B12; genus WLND01. The sequence continues at coordinate 409 of WLOY01000175.1, forward strand.
GAGCATGAGCGGGTGCTGATCGGTGACGGGCTGCGCGACGGCGCGACCATGACCCGGATTGCGGCGGACCTGGGTCGTGCACCGTCGACGATCACCGAGGGGATCGATGAAGGAAAATGCCCGCTGGCACTGGGGATTGTCGCGAGCAGGCGGACCCGGCGCCGCCGCCGGGCGAAGCGGCTCCCTGGTTCCCGCCGCGGCGGAGGGCCGCGCGACATGACGATGCTCGACGAGCGCCCGTCGCAGGCCGCCGACCGAGTCGAAGCAGGTCACGGGGAATCTCAATGGCGTTGCCAAGCGGTGATCGGCAGGGTGATGGCGTGTTCGATGTAGGGCGTGTGGTCGCGGAGCATCGCCCAGATCACGTTCATGTGCCTTCGGGCCAGGTCGATGAGCGCTTGCTTGTGTGACGTGTCCTCGGCGCGCTTGCGGTCGTAGAACGCCCGGGATCCGGGACTGTTCTTCAGGCTCGGGAGCGCAGCGACGGTGCAAGTCCTCAGCAGGCGGCGGTTGAAGTGCCACTCCTCCTCGGGGACTGCTTCTACCGGATGGCGGGATGGCTTGCCTCCCGGCTCGACGAGTTCCGGCAGGCGACGTTGTGGGCGCGCAGGCGCGGCGCGATCGCTGGGGAGGCCGCGCTTGACCTGTGGGCCCTGAGTGACGTCGTCCCGAGGGTGATCGACCTGATCGTCGAGCCGGTCTACCGCCCGCGTAAGGCAGGCGGAGAGACGTACCGCGTTCGACGCAGGGCCCTGCCGCTCGAAGCGGTCGACCAGGTGGATTGCATCGCGGTGCTCAGCCCGTTCGCGACGATCCAGGATTGCATCAACGCTGGCACGTCAGGCCGTGAGATCACTCAGGCCATCGACACCGCCCAGGCTAGGGAGCTCATCAATCGTCGCGAGGCCCGCGGCGTCGGGTGCCCGAGGGTTGGCTACGCCGCTACATCGCGACCAGCGTCGTCCTCGCGATGCTTGGACACGCCTGGGGCGCACGAAGATGGCTGTCCTTCGGCCGTGGCACGCAAGTGCTCGCGTTCACGGCAGAATGTGGGTGACTGATGGCCGCTGTGAGTATCAGAAACCTGGACGACGACGTGAAGGAGCGCCTGCGCATGCGGGCCGCCTCCCACGGTCGTTCGATGGAGTCTGAGATCCGCGCGATCCTGGTGGAGGCGGTCACGGCGCCGGACCAGCATCCGGGCCTGCTCGTCACCTTGATGGAACGCTTCGGCGATCTCGGCGGCGTCGATCTCGAGGTCCCGGCTCGGACGACGCCGGCTCGGGCAGCGGACCTGTCGGCATGATCGTTGTCGATACCAACGTCGTCTCCGAGTTGATGAAGCCGTCGCCGTCCGGTGTCGTGCGCGAATGGGTGCTGGGACAGCGCCCGAGAGAACTGTTCACGACGTCGATCACGGTGGCCGAGATCCTCGATGGCATCGGACGCCTCCCCGAGGGCCAGCGCAAGGACATGCTCCGGACGGCAGCCACGGACATCTTCACCGCGTTCGAGGATCATGTGATCCCCTTCGACCACGACGCAGCGGCCCCCTACGCGTCGCTTGTCCATTGCCGCGACCAGCGGGGACTGCCTATCGACGGGTTCGGTGCGCAGATCGCCGCCATCTGCCGCGCCCACCACGCGACGTTGGCCACCCGCAACGTCAAGGACTTCGAGCACACCGGGGTCACCCTCGTCGATCCGTGGAAGCCGACCTGATCCCCAAGGGGCGTCTCACCCCTGGACGTTTGGACTCGTCCAGTCCACGGAGGTCTCGAAGTGCCCCCGGAAAACGCCCCGCGCCCGCCAACCTGCCCGGACGAGGGGCGGCGTGCCAGAGGGCGGTCCCGCGACAGTGATGCTTCGAGATGGCGATTCGACTGCGCGAGTGATCGACCCGACGGAAGCCGCGCATCTGCTCCACTAATCCGCTGGTTCGGGTCGGGTGGGTCCCAATGCCCCGGCGTCGGTCGGGAGTGCGTTGGCCCAGGCCCTCCTGAAGGCGTTTATGCGATGGGGCAGGGTGACATCAGTATCGGAATCACCGATCGGTCGAGTCGCGCCTTCAGCGTCGAGGAGGGGCTGACGCTCGCTCAGGCGAGTTCCTCAAGTGTTCGACCCTTCGTCCTGCGTGATCGCAGCAGGAGCGCGGCTGTCACGAGACCGGATGCGGCCATGGCGAGGAACGCGTTCTGCAGCGTCATTCCGATGAGGATGATGGGGGCTGCGGCCGCACCGAGGTGACCGATGCCGTCGGTGAAGGCCATGCTCACCGGGCGCATCCGATTGCTGAAGTTCTCTGCGGTGTACGTGTAGAACGTCGGGACGACGAGGCCGATCGTGAAGGCGGCGACGAACCCGAAGATCGCGATTGACGCCTGCGTGCCGATGAGGCCGATGGCCGAAAGGGCCATCGCCCAGACAACGAGGGCAAGGAGGAGGATTCGCTTGCGCTCGAAACGGTCAGAGATCACATATGAAGCGCCGGCGCCGACGACGAGTCCGAGGTTGGCAATCGCGATGAACGCGAGAGAGCTTGCGAGTCCGAATCCGTTCTGGGTGAGGATGGTGGGAGCGGCGACGAGCCAGCCGTAGTTGCCGAAGTAGTAGAAGATCCACGCGATGGCGAGCACTGCGAGGAGCGCCCATCGTCGCTTGCCCGTCGACGCCGAGTCGGGTCGATCGACCGGTACCGATTCAGTGAGCGGGGGCAGGTCGCCGACCTTCGTGCGCACCCGGTCCTCCGCCTGATCGACGAGTGCTGAGAGCTCCTGCTCCTTGCCTTGATCGGCGAGGAATCGTGGCGAGGGCGGCATGTGACGGCGCGTGAGAACGAGGACGACTGCACCGAGTGCACCGAAGGCGAACAGGACGCGCCAGCCCCAGGTGAACTGGGGAAGCAGAATAGCGGCGAGAAACGGCACGATGGCGATGCCGACATATCCGCAGACGGTGGTGAATCCGGTGATCTTGCCCCGCATACGCGCCGGGCAGATCTCCGATATGTAGGTGACAGCAACCGCGATGTCGGCGCCGGTGCCGATGCCGGCGATGAATCGCGCGACGATGAGCCAGCCGAGTCCGGGAGCGCAGGCGCTGAGGATCATGCCGATGCTGAAGATCCACAGTGCGGTTCTGAGTGTGAAGACCCGGCCCTTTCGCGTGGCGAGGGTCGCGCCGAGGAACTCGCCGACGACCAGACCGATGAGGCTGAAGGTCACGGCCCACGCTGCTGCAGAGGCGCTCACGTCGAAGTCGGTGATGATGACCGGCAGGGCTGCGCCGATGACCACGATGTCGAAGAAGGCGAAAAAGAACGAGCCACCGAGGTTTGCGAGCAGTCCATTCGTCCAAGGCCAGCGCGGGAGGCGGTCCAGGCGTGCGAGGTCGGTGGCGATCGTGGTTGACATATCGGGAACCTAGCAGCGCGTCCAGTGTCGGGTTCCGGAACTTGCCGGCCGTTGTGTTCTGCTGCATAGGAGCGGTCATGCCCGAGGCACTGAATGCTGCGGTGCGAATGGACGCGATGGGAATCGGATCCGACGCCATCGTTGGTCCCTGCCTCGATCTCGTCGACTGACCGTCGCGACCCCTCTTCGCCCCCGACGTCACCGGGCTGTCACCGCTTTAGGGCACCGCATCCCTGATGGCAGCCCTCCTTCAGCAGGGCCGCGGACACGAAGCCAGCGCACTTCGTGGGTGAGCGCTTCGATTCTGTGCGCGTGATCTGTCCATTTCGAAGGTCGCTGCTTGTGGCCCTTCCTTGGCCCTGATCTCTGTCAATCTGGGTGATTCTCAGTGTCCTTCGATTCCCCGGCAAGAACCTAGGCGCTGCAAGGACAGATTGCTGGTGGGTCCAGTTCGATCTCGCTGCAGCCGAGTTGACCATGCGTGCGGGGTCATGGTGTCGGCTCTGGCTCGGGAGGCACGGGCGGAGTGCGCGAAGAAGGCGGGGTGAGGTGGCGTGCTCCCTCAACGGTCCGGTTGGGTCAGGCGAGCACCAGGCCGGTGCCGATGAGGACGACGATGAGGGCGAGGACTTCGGTTCTGCGAAGGGCTTCCTTCAGGATGAAGAATGCAAGGAGTGCGGTGACGATAGGGCTCAGTGACCGAAGCACTGAGACGATGCCGATATCGCGGGCGCCGGTGCCACGATATCGCCGTGCGGTCAGGACGATCACGCTCGTCACGACGACGTGAGGGCACTGCGCGAGGGTGAGTGTTCCGTAGATGTTCGCCCGTGACCCGATGTCGAGCATCACGACCGCGAGGCCGTAGAGCACCGCCGTGCCAAGGGCGAGGAAGATCGGTCGAAGGGAGTCGTCGCTACCACCCCCTTTCCGCCAGCCCTGCAGGCAGAAAAGCGCGATGCCGAGCACGATGACCACCATGCCGACTGCTGGAAGCACCCCGAGTGACTCACCGATGACGAGCGAATATGCGACGGGGATAAGGACGTACGAGCGACCAACCCCGCTCACGACCCCCATCCTGCCCGTCGCAAGTGCCTTGAGGAGCAGGCTCGTGCCGAGCAAGTTGAGGAATCCTCCCGGCAGCCCTGCGCCGACGTCTCGGATATCGAATACGAAGTTGCGGGTGGCCAGGCCCAGGGTGACGTACGTGAGGATGGCGGCGGAGGCGCTGACGAGGATCACGAAGTAGAGCGACATTCGTCGACCGGACTGCCCGGTGCCAAACGTCCACACGCCGGTAAGGCACGCACTTGCAAGGGCGAGTGAAAGGTATAACGCCTACCCTGGGCTCATTGCGCTTCCCTGTGCGGCGTGCAACGTAGCAGGCCCGATCGCGGCGCCCGATGAATAGGCTGGCCCGGCTTCGCGAACGAACCGCATGGGACGGCCTGCTTCCCTGACGTGCACGCCGAAGGACGTGGCGGGTCTTTCTGCCGATCCCCAATGTTTGCTGGGTCTGGCAAGGGCGCTTTCCCCCGCTCAGCCTCACTCGGATGGGTCAGCGGGGTCCGCGAACCGAAAGCCGCAGAACCTACACACGAGAGCTCGTTGCTGTACCTTCTCGGCGCAGTCAGGGCAGACCCGCTTGGGCTCCCTCATTCGTGATATTCGTGCGATGATCGTGTGTGACTCGACGCCTCCACCGGCTCCGTCGAGAGTGTGTTGGCAGTAGGAGGAGAGCTGTCGGGCATCACTGGCGACGCGCTTGTCGGGATTCTCGTGGAGTTCTTCACAGATGGCCATGATTGCGCGAAGTGCTTCGGCGTCACCTTCTCGAAGTGAGGTGTCGGCGGCTCGCCAGGCAGCGCTAAGTGACCGGCGCGGGTGGCCGTTGGCCAGTTGATCCGTCGCCTTCCGAACCTCGTCCGATGCACTCATTGGACGAGCGGTGTGCGAGCGGCTTGCGCGAGGTTCATCCATGGTGATGATGCCGTGGTCAATGCTGAGGAGCATGTTGCCGGTGCCATTCGTATCAAGTGGTGTCCTCGAAGCACGGTTCGTTCCCACCTCCGTCGGTAGCGTGCTCTTTACCGTACAGGCGTAAATCTTGACTCGGCTAATCCCACATCGTCCCGCCGTCGACGTTCAGAGACTGACCGGTGATGGTACGCGACATGTCTGTTGCAAAGAAGAGAACTGCAGCCGCGACGTCCGAGGGTTCGTTCAGGCGCTGCAGTGGAACCTTTGCCGACATCTCCGCCAGTAGGTCGGCGCGCGACACCCCGATTGCTCCGGCACGGTCATCGATCCACGAACTCCACATCTCCGTCTTTGTCATGCCGGGGCATACGCAATTCACTCGAATGTTCATCGGCCCGAAGCGGGTGGCCGCGATCCGGGTCATGTTCACCACTGCGGCCTTCGAGCTGGCGTAGACAATGTTGCTCGTCTCCTTGAAGCCCTTGGCCGAGATCGATCCGATGTTGACGATGCTGCCGCCACCGATCCCTTCCATCATCCGCGCGGCCGCTTGCATCGCTAGTAGCGTGCCGCGTGCGTTGATGTTGATGATGGAGTCCCAATCATCAGTCGTCACGTCGAGTACGTCGATGACCCGGGTGACTCCGGCACTGTTCACGAGGACGTCCACCCGACCGTACCTCGTACTGACTTCCGCGAAGAGCGCCGCAATCTGAGTCGGCTGGGACATGTCAGTGCGTATGAAATGGGCGGCGTGTCCCAGCGCTACGAGCTCTTCAACTGCGCTGCTGCCGGTATCCGAGACGTCGGCGCAGACGACGGAGTATCCG
>WLOY01000176.1 GCA_009699015.1 Actinomycetota bacterium
CCGACCCACCCTCCCGCCATCCGACCCACCCGCCCGCCATCCGACCCACCCTCCCGCCATCCGGCCCACCCTCCCGCCATCCGACCCGGAATCTGGGCAGCCTGAACGATCAAGCCGGGATTTGGGCGAGATTCGTTCATCTCACCCACGGGTTGCTTCGCGAGTCAGCCGGCACGTCGGCGCGAAATTTGCGATGCCGCGAGGATGCGCCGGGCCACGGTCCTCGGATCCGTCATGATCTCGTGCCACGTCCAGCGAACGACGATGTATCCGAGTGCCCGGAGCCGGTCCTCGCGGCGTTTCTCGTTGAAGATGTCCGCACGAGTCGCGTACTTCATCTCGCCGTCTGCCTCTCCGATGACGCCGAGCGACTCCCAGAACATGTCGGCATATCCGATGAGGCCGTCCTCATCATGAAACTCGCGCTGTAGTGCCGGCTCCTCGAGTCCAGCCCGCATGAGTCGCACTCGAGAGAGGGTCTCGAGGATTGTCTGGGCTCCCGGGCGGGCCACCTCGGCCGCCCTGCGCACCGTGCCAATGCCGCGTAGGAGCGGCCACTCCCCGATGATCTCGTAGAGGCTCTCTCGGGTAGCTGAACCGTCCCAGAGCACCGCGTCGAGCAGGCCGACCGCCCAGTCGGGCCGTGCGTGGCAGGCAGCACTCACTGCTGCAAGCGGACGCCTGACGATTGGGATGCCCTCCCAAACGGTCAACTGGGCGGGATGAAGTTCGTGGCTCACGACGCTCACGTCCGGCAGAGACGGAGGCCTGTTCGGAGAGCGATTGAGCACGCGGATGTCGCGGTAGGGATAGCGAACGAGGTGCGGCTGGTGGACGAGGCCATTTTGGACCGGAAGCTGATGGAAGAGGGCTGCCGAGGGGCCGAAGACGTAGGCGGGAAGGCGCATCGCCTTGATGGCAGCTGCGCACTCGAGGGCGTGCATCGAACTCGCATCGCCCTCGGAACTGCGCAGGTCATCTGTGTCGACGTACACGCCATAACGCATCTTTCGCCAGTGGCCCTTTCGGACCATCGCCTGGACGACGGTTGCGTCGAGCCCCCAGGCGCGGAGATCTTCCCGGCGAAAAACGCGTCCCTGCCGCGCTGCGTTCAGGCGCACCGTGTCGCGGAGAGAGCGGGTGTCGTGAGCGGTTCGGTAGGTCCCGGGCATGGGAGCACTGTGGAAGATGCGTCCGGAATCGGCAAACGGCTATCCACAGGCCGTCTGGGCAGGATGAACGAATACCGGCAAATCCCGGACCGAATCGTTCATCTGGCCCGGATTCCGGGCCAGATGAAGAGTCCGGGCGAGGTGGAACCTTGGGTCAGGTGATATCTCTTGCTCTTGCGCGCATTGCCCGCACCACGCCGTCGCGCCCCTCGCCGAGCAGCCTTCGCAGCGGAGATGCGAGATCAGGTGCAGCTAGGAAGGCATCGGTCTGGGCTAGGGTCTCCTCGTCGACGAGGTAGGCCGGGTAGAGGCTCATCGTGATGTCCTGGGCCATCTCCATCGTTCGATCGCGCCACACACGCGGCAGCACCTCAAAGTAGGCCGCGCGATAGGGGCGCAGGAGATTGACCTGATCAGGCTGGACGAAGCCGCCGATCGTCGCGTTCATGAGCGCATTCGGCAGGTCGTGGCGGTCGATGATGTCGGCCCACGCCAGTTCCTTCGCGACGGATGTCGGTCGGGCAGCCCTTGCGACCGCAGCCTGTCGACGCCCGGTTGCGGTGTCGTCGCTCGCGAGCTCCGCCTCGATGAGCGACTCGTCGGCCTCGCCCTGCGACACGAGCCGCTGCAGCAGCGACCAGCGCATATCGGTATCGATGGCCAGGCCATCCCACGAGACCGAACCATCGACTAGGCCATGCAGGACGGCGAGGTGCTCCTTCGTCACTGCGGAGCCCAAGAATGCGCGGGTGAAGGCGAGCTGGCGGTCGCTTGCCGGCTCGGCGGCTTTGGCGAGCGCGAGCATGCCATCGGCAAGGCGCTCGAGGTAGGCCGCACGGTTCGCCGGAGCCGCGTACACGTCGATCGCGGTCTTCAACTGCCGGAGGATGACCTGAACGACGCCGATGTCGGACTCGGCACCGACTCCGCTCAGCACGAGGGACAGGTAGTCGCCGGTCGAGACCTCCGCATCGCGAGTCATGTCCCAGGCCGCTCCCCAGATGAGCGCCCGGGCGAGCGAACTGTCGACCTCGCCGAGGTGGTCGACCGCGGTGGCCCAGGAGCGCTCGTCGAGCCTGATCTTCGTGAAGGTGAGGTCGTCGTCGTTGAGCAGGAGTAGGTCGGGCTGACGGGTCCCGATGAGTTGAGGTACGTCGGTACGCGCGCCGACGACATCGAGTTCGATGCGCTCGCGACGAGTGAGCACGCCGCCGGCGAGGTCGTAGAGGCCAATCGCCATGCGGTGGGAGCGGAGGATTGGTGCGATGCCCTCGGGGGAGCCGGGCGGCTCCTGGACGATGGTGAACGAGGTGAAGTTGCCAGCGTCATCGGTCGAGAGTTCCGGGCGCATGAGGTTCACCCCGCTCGTACGCAACCACTCCTCGGTCCAGGTCGAGAGGTCGCGGCCCGAGGTGACCTCGAGCTCGGACAGCAGGTCGGAAAGCTGGGTGTTGCCCCAGGCGTGCTTGCCGAAATATGTCGTGACCCCAGCAAGGAATTCGGCCTCGCCGACCCACGCGACGAGCTGGCGAAGTGCTGATGCCCCCTTCGCATAGGTAATGCCGTCGAAGTTGACGCGAACGGAATCGAGGTCGACCATGTCGGCGGCGATCGGATGGGTCGAGGGCAGCTGGTCCTGACGGTAGGCCCACGCCTTGCGCTGGTTGGAGAACGTTGTCCAGGCATCGGTGTAGCGGGTGGCGTTGACGTTGGCGTAGTGCGATGCCCACTCGGCGAACGACTCGTTCAGCCACAGGTCATCCCACCATGACATGGTGACGAGGTCGCCGAACCACATGTGCGCGAGCTCGTGGAGAATCGTGTTCGCGCGCTGCTCGTAGGCGGCGTCGGTCACCCTGGAGCGGAAAACCATGTCCTCGAGGAACGTCACGCACCCTGCGTTCTCCATCGCGCCGGCATTGAACTCGGGCACGAAGAGCTGGTCGTACTTGCCGAATGCGTAGGGGGTCTTGAACTGCTCCTCGAAGAACGCAAAGCCTTGCTTCGTCAGCGCGAAGATATCGTCGGCGTCGAGGTACTGAGCGAGCGACTCCCGGCAGAAGACGCCCATCGGGTACGTGCCATGCGGGCCGACGTACTCATCGCGAACCTCGTGATACGGCCCGGCGACGAGCGCGGTGATGTACGACGACATCCGTGCGGTCGGTGCGAATGCCCAGCGGGCGACCCCGGCGGACACCGGCTCCGGCTCAGGGGTCGGCGAGTTGCTCACGACCTTCCAGTGATCAGGTGCGGTCACGGTCAGGGCGAAGGCCGCCTTGAGGTCGGGCTGCTCGAAGCAGGCGTACATGCGCCGGGCATCGGCGGACTCGAACTGCGTATAGAGGTAAATCTCGTCATCGACGGGATCGACGAACCGGTGCAGGCCCTCACCGGTGTTCATATAGGCGCCAAGAGCCTCCACCACGAGGGTGTTGTCGGCAACGAGGTCCGACAGCGTGATCCTTGCCCCGTCGACGCAATCGCTGACATCAAGGGCGACGCCGTTGAGGACGACGGAGGTGACGCTGGGGGCGATGAGGTCGATCCACGTGGACGACCCCGGGGCACGGCACCCGAAGGTCGCGGTCGTGGTCGTCGCGAAGGTCGTGTCGCCCCTCGTGAGGTCGAGCACGACGTCATACGCCCGGCTCTCGATGAGTCGTGATCGTTCCTGAGCCTCAGCGCGCGTGATGTTCTCGTTCCCCGTCATGCGCGCATCCTTCCACTACCGTGGCTCCCGTGAACACAACCGCTGACTTTTGGTTCGATCCGATGTGCCCGTGGGCATGGATGGCCTCCCGCTGGATGCTCGAGGTGGAGAGGGTCCGTGAGGTCCAGGTGCGCTGGAACGTCATGTCATTGGCGGTCCTCAATGACGGTCGCGAGCTTCCCGAGGAGTACGTCGACCTCATGAGCCGGGCCTGGAAGCCGGTTCGAGTGATCATCGCCGCGCAGCAGCAGCACGGCGACAGCGTCGTCCTCCCGCTCTACACGGCGATGGGGGAGCGCTTCCATCCCGGCGGCCGCAAGGACGTCGATGCGGTCATCGCGGAGTCGCTCGCGGCAGTCGGGCTGCCGGCTGAGCTCGCGTCCGTCGGCGACGGTGACAGCGTCGACGTCGAGCTTCGGGCGAGCCATGGCCGGGGAATCGGACTGGTCGGGACCGATGTCGGAACCCCGGTGATCGCGGTGCCCGGGTCGGATGGCGGGCTAATCGGGTTCTTCGGCCCGGTCGTGACGCCGGCGCCGAAGGGGGAGGCGGCCGGACGCCTCTGGGACGGCGTCCTCCTCGTGGCTGGTACCCCGGGTTTCTACGAGCTCAAGCGCACGCGCACTCAGGATCCGATCTTCGATTGAGCGCGACGCTTCTATTCGACGGGGACTGCGGGTTTTGCGCCTCGGCCGCGAGCCGGCTGTCCCGGTGGTCACGCGGGGATCTTGCGGTGGCGCCGTGGCAGCGCAGCGACATCAAAGCTCTCGGCATCACGCCGGAGCAGTGCGCGGAGGCGGTCTGGTTCGTGGAGGGCGGGCACCGTTCGTCCGGGGGAGCGGCAATTGCTCACGCCCTCGGGCACTGCCGTCAGCCGTGGCGGGCGATCGGTGCCGTGATCGGGTGGCGGGCGATCGCGTGGCTCACTGAGGGCGTCTACCGGGTCGTCGCCGCAAACCGGCATCGGCTCCCGGGCTCGACGGCGGCCTGCGGGCCGGACTGACGCAGGGCCCTGCGGCCTCGTGTCAGACCGTCATTTGCATCGAGGTGCCCCCGGCATCGACCTCGGGCGAGGCGAGGATCCCCTCGCTGCGGCCGTCGGCATGCCGCCTCGCGGTCCACAGGGCCGCGAGTGCATCAAGGCTGTCGTCGATTGGGACGTCGGCTGGGCATGCTTCGAGCGCGGCCAGGACGTCGATGTCCGGCAACGCCTGCGAAAGCGACGAGATCCGGCGCGCCACCCCTCGTGCCTGCTTCTTTGAGGGCAGCACCTCCCCGGCCATCCGCTGGAATGAGAGCTCGGGATGCACCTCGAGAATCCGAGGGTCGGGGAGTTGGCCGTCAACATCGAGGACGCGGGTCGCGAGGCCGAGTGCCTGCCGGCTGACGCCCTGGCCGGTGAGTTCCCGGGCGACCTGCTGGACCTCCTCATTCGGCACTGACAGGCCAAGGAGGATGACGTCGCGTGGGGGTGTCATGAAGACGCGTGACCGCGCGGCGCCGAGGAGCTCCCTGGCCCGCAGGTCGCAGGAGCGCCATCCGTGGTCGGCGAGCCCGACCGGAATATCGACGCAGATGACGGCCGCCTCGTCGCAAAGCGTGTCGAACGCCCCGATCGGCGCGGTTCGCCACGTGACCGTGGAGCCTGACCACACGGCCCCGACCCAGCCGCCGGGGTAGCCGTCGATGCCGATGAGGTGTCCTGCGGTCGCTGCCATCGGGCAAGCCTGTCAGGATCGTGCGCATGCCCGAAGGCCACGTCGTTCACAGCCAGGCCCGGGCGCTCAAGCGGGCGTTCGCCGGCGGGCCGGTGGCGGTCGACAGCCCGCAGGGTCGCTTCGACGAGGGCGCGGCACTGCTCGACGGCGCGACGATGACGACAACGCAGGCCTACGGTAAGCACCTGTTTCTGGGTTTCGCCGCCCACCGATGGGTTCATGTCCACCTCGGGCTGTTCGGCAAGTGGCGCATCGCGAAGGGCGAGGCTCCGGCGGCACGCGGCCTCATCCGCCTGCGCCTGGTCAACGACACCCATCACGCGGAGTTGCGAGGGCCTACGGTCTGCGAGGTCCTCACCGATGACGAGCGGGCCGCGGCCGTCTCGAGGATCGGCCCGGACCCGATTCGGCCGGACGCCGACCCGCTGCGGGCGTGGGAAAAGGTGACCCGAAGTCGAGTGGCGATCGGCGCCCTCCTCATGGACCAGAGACTCTTTGCCGGGGTCGGGAACATCTACCGCGCCGAGGTGCTGTTTCGGCATGGGATCTCGCCATTTCGGCCAGGCGTGCAGGTCTCGTGGGCCGACTTCGATGCGATCTGGACGGATCTCACGGTGCTCATGGCCGATGGGGTGCGCCGGCGGAGGATCGACACCGTTCGGCCAGAGCACATGCCGGAGATCATGGGCCGACTGGCGCGCCGGGACCGGCACGGCGGTGAGGTGTACGTCTACCGGCGGGCCGGGTTGCCGTGCTACCTGTGCGGCGATGAGGTGCGCGTCACCGACATGCAAGCGCGAAACCTCTACTGGTGCGCAACCTGTCAACTCGGATAGCAGAGGTGCGCCCCACCCCCACCCCCACCCCCCACCCCCACCCCCACGCATTTGATCCAGTATCCGGTTCAAATGGCAGGAATACCGGTCACTTGAACCGGATCTTGGTCATTACATCCGGCCCGGCGA
>WLOY01000177.1 GCA_009699015.1 Actinomycetota bacterium
AAGGCCGATGAGGGCGACCATTGCTGTGGCGATGATGCACAGGCCGATGACCTCGGCGTTGAGGGTGAACAGGGTGCCGAACGGTCCCCAGAGCACCGCGTGCCGATCAAGGATCACGTACCAGTAGCCCCCGGTGGCGAGGGCGAATGTACCGGTGAGCAGGGCGAGGGCGGGCAGGATCGGCGCCCACCACAGCCGCGATGCTCGCCACGCCACCATGCCGCACGCCAGTACTGTCCCTCCGATTGCGAGAACCCCGAGGAGGGTCCACGCCTGGTGCACCGGCAGGCCGGTGAGCCGCGAGAAGAGCCCGAGCACGAGATACCAGGCGCTCGGATAGAAGAGCTGGCCGGTCTCGTTGAAGGGTTCGACGAGGGCGAGGCTGCCCTGAGACACATTCGTCGCGATCGCGGCGTAGGCGAACTGATCGGAGGAGAAGTAGTTGCGGAAGCCGTTCAGCCAGGGCTGGCCGATGATGGGTCCTAGGACAACCGCGAGGGTGATGGCCTGGCCGCAGGCGAAACCGATGACTGCCGGAGGGTTGAATCGCGCTGTCCAAGAGCGACTCTTGGCCCCTTCAAGCATGATGAGGAGTGTATTCGTCACCCATGGATGGAAGGGGGCCCGAAGCCGATGGCCTGAGCTTTCGCGGCCTCGGTATTGGCGGACAGCGGGAGCAGCCTCACCGAGGCGGCACTTCTGCTGAGGCACGCGGACAAGAAGACGACCGAGCGGCACTAGGCCCGAGCCTGTCGGGTCGGCTGGACGCCCGGGGTGAAGGTTTACAAAATAGGTCGCCTATGCGGCTGATAGCCGTGACAGGGGACGTCACCTGCAGGACGCCGCCGTGCTGGCTGCGTGCATCACAGATCACGCCACTGAGCTCAGACGACTCGGGGGAAGTGACCGCAAGCGACTCCGGACCCTAGCCCAGGCACTTTCGGATTCCACGAACCCGGCCTGGCTCGCACTGACGCCGGAACAACGCGTTGTCCTCATCACCGCGTGCCGCGGACCGCGCCCGGCTCCGGGGCCTCATCGCCAAGGGCGGTGCTTGCGTCAGGCGGACGTGCCTATACGTGGAGCAGCATCCGCGACCGCTGTCGCTTGGCGGTGGCAACGCTTGGTGACAGAGATGCACTCGCCGTGACGACGAACGCCGGTGGAGGCCCGCGTGATGCGGACCTCCACCGGTGGTTGAGGGGTGGTTACGCGGGCACGACCTTGGCGACCTTGGCTGCGGTCTGCACCCATGCTGATCCGTTGTCGGCGTATCCGGCGGGCATGGCGTCGCGTTGCTGCCACGCGGATCCGTTGTCGGTGTAGCCGGCGGGGCCTGCGTCCTTGACCTGCTTGGTGCCCTGCTGCTGAGTCTCGTAGACGGGGTAGGTCGCGTAGCAGGTGTCTCCGTACAGGGTGCCCCCGTTGGTGCAGCCCGTTGATGATGAGCCGGGCACGGTTTCTGTGCGGGTGCCAGTCTGCACGGTGACGTAGTTCGCCTCTGCGTGGTACGTGTACGAACTGGTCGTGTAGCTGTAGGCAAGCGTGCGCTCGCACAGGTCGCCGCCCGCCTCGCTGAAGCCGTCGGGGCAGACGTAGATCGTCTTGGTCGATGGGGCCGCCGGGCCGGGGGCGGGCGCGGGGGTCGCGGGGCTTGCCGGGGCTACGGGTGCTGTCGGAGCGACGGGCGTGACCGGGGCGACGGGAGCTGCGGGCTTGGCGACCGGGTCGGCGTTGCCGGCGGCCTCGTCCTTGGCGAGGGCGAATGCTTCGGCGACCGTGACGATCATCGTGGCCGAGGCGGGGGTGCCCTTCGTCGCGCCGAGCATCGGGGTGACGGTGAACGTGTACTTCGCGTCAGGGTTCAGTCCGGTGATGAGGGCATGATCGGTTCCGGTGACCTTCATCGACACGGGCGACGCCATGGGGCTCGTTGCCTCGATGAGGTAGCTGACGCTGCTGGCCTTGGTGCCACTTGGCAGGGCGATGTCCCATGAGACGTCGATGCTCGAGTCGATCGGGCCGGCTTGGACAGTGACGCCCGAAGCCACGCCGGCCGCGGTGAGCGTCCGGACAACCGAGGCCTGGGTCGCACCAACGTAGACCGCATACGCCTGACCGGCCTTGAGCCCGGTGAAGGTAACGGGGTTGGCATTGGTCGGCTTCTTGGTGATGGGCTGGGTGCCCTTCGTCCATACGGTGATGGGCTGGCCGCCGTGGCCGATGACGGTGATCGAGTTCGGCTTGGTGGTGAGGACCTGGACGGAGGTGCTGACCTCGGCTGACGTGATGGCGGTGCGGACACCGCTGGCCGATGGGGTTGCCGCGTGGGCGACGGGTGCGATGGCGGCACCAGCGGTGCCGAGGATGACGGTTGCTGCGGCGATGACGCCGGCGATCTTCATACGATTCATAACCACGGGATGGCATGGAGTTGGCGCCACCAAACATCACCAGAGCGTGACCTACCTCACATCCACGGCCGCGGGATCACCGGCACCCTCCCAACTGCCCTCATGCATCTGGCCCACAATCCGGGTGGGATGAACGATCCGACCTCGATTTCAGCCCGATTCGTTCATCTCACCCACGTACACGTTCATGCTTAACACCCGAGGCGACATTCGGCACCTCAACTGGCGTGTCAGGCCGGGCCGTCCGAAGAATCGGACTGGTCTACGTCAAAGGACGGTAGGCGTCCCGCCGGTGGTCGATCCGCAACACGACGACCTCGCGCCGATTTTCCTGTATCCGGTAGAGCACCCGATAGGTTCCGCGGCGAACGGACCATACTCCGGCCAGGTCATTGCGGAGGGGCTTGCCGACCCGATGCGGGTTCTCCAGCAGCACAGTTGTGATGAAGTCAATGGCGGCCGCCGCAACCGACTCGGGCAATTCCTCTGCAATCGCCCGCCGAGCCGGGGGTGTCAGAACGATCTCGAAGGCGGGCTCGGTCACGGGCGCAGTTGGCGAACGGCGTCTATCCCCCGCACGACATCCCCGCGCGCGTATGCCGCGTCAGCCTCACGGATGTCGGCGAGCGCACCCGCATCGCTGAGCACATCGATCGTCTCCTGCAATTGCTCCAGGTCCTCGGGGCTCATGATGACTGCGGCGGGCTTGCCGTTGCGCGTCACCACCACACGCTCGTGATGGTGTTCCACGCGGTCGATGACCTCGGAGAGGTGGTCGCGGACGTCTCGGAGCGACTGGGTCGACATGACCACAATTGTGGCGCTCGATTGCGGGAGTGTCCAGACGTCCAGCACCCACAACATTTCGCGCGCTCAACCCGTGGTCCTTATCGGCCCTTGAGCTTTTGTTTGACCCGTCAAAGTCCATCACCACATTGCCGCTGCCGCGGCTGCATGAACTCGTCGGGATGAAAGCTGGCCCCGGGGGCACCATCCAGTACGCCAAGGCGGGAGCGTACGTGGTGCCGACTACCCCACGGTCGCCTTCACGAACGGGGAACTCATGAGCTACTTCCACCCCGAAGGGGAGTTCCAGGTGTGGGTCCTCTACGGCTAAGAACGCAGTCATCCGGGCACCCGCTACCTCATCGAGTTCGCGGGCTCCCAGTGCTACGTCTGCCATTTCGGCGCGACATGCGACAGCAAAAGGCGGAGGCGGGCTCGATGTTGAAGACGGCGATCCTCTTTATGCCGTAATCGCCCAGGCCGCGATGGAGATCATCGAATCCATTCATGGCGGACTGCGCCGCCACGACGACGCCCGGATGCTCGACTATCGGGATTGGCCCGCCACCATCAAGCACGCCGATACCGGGGCCGTGGTGTATCCGCCTACGCTGTGAGCACCCACTGGGAAGCTTGGTCGGTTCATGCGTATTCGCATGACACTATCCGTACATGTCGAAGACTGTGCAGGTCCGGGAGATCCCGGAAGAGACCTACCGCAAGCTGGCCCAGCGGGCCGCTGAGGCGAAGGTGACCGTCCCCGACTACCTGCGGCGTCTAGCTGAACGAGATGTCGCTCGACCCACAGTCGCCGAGTGGGTTGAGCGCACTCGCCGCCGGGGCGGCCCTGTCCGTCAGTCGGACGTGATCGAGGCGCTCGACGAGCTGCGCGGCCCGTGGCCCGACGATGCTCGTCGTTGACGCATCGTGCCTCTAGGAAATCGTCACGGAGGCCCGACTGGCTGAAGCAGTCAGGACGGCCATCGTGAGGACCGACGAGCTTGCTGCTCCGGAGCTGATCGATGTCGAGGTGATGGGTCTTATTCGACGCGACACCTGCGTCGGCGCACTGCATGATTCGCGCTCGGAGATCGCCCTGGCGGAGCTCCATGATTGGGCCGGGGTGCGTTTCGCCCATCGTGCGTTCAGTGACCGGGTGTGGGAGCTTCGAGCGAATGTGCGCACATGGGACGCCTACTACGTCGCCCTGGCCGAGGCGCTTGATGCACCCCTCGTCACCCTCGACCGCAGACTCGCACGGGCGACAGGGCCGGTCTGCCGGTTCATCGTGCCGGACGCCCGAGTGGATGAAATGACCTGAAACGCGTTGATATGACCATAAATCTCGTCAGTTGCGCCGGATTCTGGTTCAAATGACGGGAGGCGGGGGTTAGGTGCGGGGGTAGGTGAATGAGAGGTCGGCGGTGGCCACGGTTACGTATGGGCTGAAAGCGTTTGTCCCGAGCTCCTTGTTGAGGAAGTCGGCGGCCCGCTGGCCCGCCACCCGCATGACCATTCCGGTGTAGTCGGCGCTGACCGTGTCGCCGATCAGGCCGAAGCTGCGCCCCTCGATCGACTCGAACGCGAACAACGGCAGGTTCGTGCCGCTGCGCAGCACGCAGTCGAGGACTCGGGCCCGGGTGTCGACGACGGGGGTGGCGCAATTGACGAAGGCACCGGTCTTGGTGTTCGTGATCCGAAATCCCCCGGCGGCGAAGTTGGCAGAGCCCTTCTTCGCGATGATCGGCAGGGTGACTGTGGCCGATGTCGCGGTGGAGTTCGTGATCGCGGACCCTGGCGAGACGCCGGTGAGGCGCAGGCCCTCGGAGTTCCAGGTGGGGAGGATCCCGTTGCCGGTCCTGAGGGTGAAGGTTCCCTCGGCTGGCCCAGTGCCCGGCTCGAGCGCGGAGGACGGCCCGGCCATTGCCAAGCCCGCGGCGAGACCTGCGGCGGCCCAGACGGCCAGTGAGCGCCCGAAGGAGGCGATGCGGTTCATTCGCATGCGACCTCCAGCGTCCGGGTGTTCGTTCATTCCTCGCCCCCATGGGCAAGGATAACCCCTGTGACGGATGCGACGAACGATACGAACGATAGGCAGTCGGTGATTGCGCGTCTCGCCGAAATCGTGGGCACCGAGCACGTGCTCACCTCCCCTGAACTGGTGGCGCCGTACGTGACCGACTGGTCGAGGAGATTCGCTGGGCCCTGCCTGGCTGTCGTGCGTCCGGCCTCCACCAAAGAGGTTGCAGAGGTCATGGGTGCCTGCGCCCGTGCGGGCGTGCCGGTCCTTCCCCAGGGCGGCAACACCGGCCTCGTCGGCGGAGGCGTCCCGGCCGCCGACCCCGGCCCGCTCGGCCCGCCGGTCATCGTCTCCCTGCGCCGCCTCGCCGCCATCGGCCGCGTCGACGAACTCTCCGGCCAGCTCACCGCCGGCGCGGGCGCCCTCCTCGGCGACGTGCAGCGCCACGCCGCCGCGGCCGGCTGGATGTACGGGGTCGACCTCGCCGCGCGCGACTCGGCGTCGATCGGCGGCACTGTCGCGACGAACGCCGGCGGGATCCATGTCATCGCCCACGGCATGACCCGCGCCCAGCTCACCGGCATCGAGGCCGTCATGCACGACGGCTCGGTGGTCTCCCACCTCGAGGGCCTGCTCAAGGACAACACCGGCTACGACCTCGCGGCGCTCCTCTGCGGGTCTGAGGGCACGCTCGGCATCATCACGGCCGTCCGCCTGCGCCTGCATCGCCCGCCCGGCCGCACCTCCGTCGCCCTCATCGGCTCGCCCTCGTATGCCTCCGCCCTCGAACTCATGTCGTGCGCTAGCAGCCCAGTCCTCGCGGCCGAGGTCATCGACGACACCGGCATGGATCTCGCAGGGAAGGTCGCCGGCCTCGCGTGGCCTCTGGCGCAGCGCTGGCCGCTCGTCGTCCTCCTCGAACTCATCGATGGGGGCGATGGCTCGGGTTTCGAGTCCCTTCTCGATGACGAGTCGGACGCTGTCGTTGCCTGCGATGCGGCCGAGCGCGCCCGGCTGTGGGAATACCGGGAGCGGCAGTCGGAGGCGTTCTCGTCGCTGGGCATCGTCCATAAGCTGGACGTCTCTGTGCCGCTCGCGTCACTGGCGGAGTGCGCCGACGAACTCCGCTCGGTCGTCGATGCGTTCAGCGACGTCACCGTATTCGGGGTCTTCGGGCACCTGGCTGACGGCAATATCCACGTCGAGATCGCCGGGCCGGACGCCGACGACACGAGGGTCGACCATGCGATTCTCGAGTGCGTCGCCCGCTACGGCGGGTCGATCTCGGCGGAGCACGGGGTGGGCCGGGCGAAGGCAGGCGAGCTCCACCTGTGCCGGT
>WLOY01000178.1 GCA_009699015.1 Actinomycetota bacterium
AGGATCCGCCCGCCACCCCGACGCGCGGGTCGCCAGGGGCGTCCTGCACTACCTCGGCTCGCGTGCCAAGGTAGTCGATGAGCGCGGAAGCGTCCGCCACCTCGAAATCCAGTGAGTTAACCGATATCTGCCCGGACGAGCGACCGAACCCGCGGGCCGAGTAGGTGAGCACGACGTACCCGCGGTCGGCGAGCTGCTGGGCTTGATCAGCGAGCGACTCCTTGCTGCCGCCGAAGCCATGGGCCAGGAGCACCGCGGGGGCCGGCGTCTGCTCGGGAAGGGTGAGCGTGTATTCGAGCATCACCGGTGTCGGGTCGGTCGCCGACGTGGGTCCGCCCGGGAGCATCGAGTCGGACGCTGCGGCGTGCGCGGGCAGGACGAACAGGGGGAGGCAAGTGAATGTCGCGAGAGTCCAGGTGGCGACCTTGCCAAACGACCGCCCCATCATGGCGTCACTCTATGTCGGATCGCCTCGAACTGCGCTCCGGCCTAACGTTCGAGAAGGGGACGTGTGGCCCGTGCGTCAGGTCCCCATGGACGGGAGGGATGGGCTTGCGACCAGGAAGGTCGTCATGAGTCCGACGACCACGGCTGAGATGGTCACCCAGAGCCACCAGTAGGTGGCGAGCCGAGGCTGCCACGAGGTCGGCTCGTTGTACTTGCCGAGGCGGGCTCGGTTTGCCATGCCGAGGGTGATGATGGCGGTGAGCGTGAGGTGGAAGGCGTTGGCGCCGGCGAGGGTCATCATCGAGGACGAATAGGTGCCTGCGAAATATCCCTTTTCGCCGAGGGAGAAGTTGAAGTTGCGCATCTGCTGGATCTGCAGGACGAGGGCAATGATCGATAGGACCAGTGCAATCCATGCGGCCCGCCGGAACTTCGGCTGCTTCCCGGCCTTGAGGTCGCGCGCTCCGAGGGCGAACACCACGAGGCCGAGGATCATGGCACCGGTAACGAGCCACGTCTCCCCTGGCGCCGCCGCGACCATGCCCTCGGGCATCCAAGCGCCATCGGTGTTGAGGAAGCGCAGATACGTGTAGGTGAAGACGAGGCTGAAGACGAACGCGATGTCGGCGACGATGAGGAGCGCCACGCCGAAGCGCTCCCGGCTGCCGACCGTGTCTGGGTCGTCGTGGTGCAGGTGTACCTCGGTGGTCATGGTCACAGCGATGCACCTTCCTTTGGAGCTTGATCCGTAGCCGCTAGGTCAGGCGAAGGTCGGCCGTAGCCGTAGGGGTCGCTCGTGATGATGGGCAGTACGTCGAAATTCTCCAGTGGCACCGGGGTTGGCACCTGCCACTCGAGGGTCTTTGCCTTCCAAGGGTTGGAACTTGCGATCGCACCACGACTCCAGGATGAAATAACCACGTACATGAAGATCAGCATCCCGATGCCGATTGTGTAGGCACCCATCGTGGAGATGAAGTTTCCGGTGGCAAAGACTTCGGAGTAGTTAAATACTCGACGTGGCTGGCCGGCGAACCCGACCATGAACATGCCGAGGAAGGTGACGTTGAAGCCGACCTGGGCGATCCAGAAGCCCCATTTGCCAAGGCGTTCATCGAACATGCGCCCGGTCATCTTCGGGAACCAATAGACGAGGGCACCCATCGTGCCCGTGAGCGCGGCTCCCATGAGCGTGTAGTGAAAGTGAGCGGTGACGAACATCGACCCGTGCATGGCCTCGTCGGCAGGGATGTCGGAAAGGTAGACGCCGGTAATGCCCCCGATGACGAAGTTCCAGAGCATGGCATAGACGGCCATCATTGGCAGGCGGGTCCAGATACGGCCTCGCCACATGGTGCCGATGAAGACGAGGAAGAGCAGCCCTGTCGGGATCGAGATGATTTCGGTGGTGAGCATGAATGGCCCGCCGAGCTTGGGAGCCCAGCCCGAGATGTACATATGGTGCGCCCACACGAGGATGCTCAGCCCGACGATGCCGGAGATCGCGACGACAGCAGCCTTGAAACTGAACAGCGGTCGTCGGGTGAAGACCGGCGTGAGTTCGAGGAGCGCGGCCAGCGCCGGGATGAGGATGACGTAGACCTCGGGGTGGCCCATCAGCCAGAAAAGGTTTGCGTACAGCCAACCGCTACCGCCGCCGGATGCGTCGTAGAAGGTGGTGCCGACGCCGCGGTCGAGACCGGAGAGCACCTGTGCCGCCATGAAGGTCGGGAAGGCAGGAATCGCCAGGCCGACGCTCGCGACGACGCCGAAGACGAAGATCGGGGTTCGGGTCCAGGTCATCCCTCGGGTGCGCATCTTCACCGCGGTCGTGGTGATGTTCGCACCAGCGACTGCGCTGGAGATCGCGAACACGATGATCGTGAAGGCGAAACCGTCCATGCCGATCGGTGCTTGGTCCGCGAGCGGGTTGTAAGCGGTCCATCCTGTGGGCATTCCCCCGATGAAGGGCACCGAGAGCAGAACGGGCACGACGGAGGCGATGAGCCAGAAGCTCAGGGCATTGAGCCGGGGGAAGGCCATATCTCTGGCGCCGATCATGATCGGCAGGATGAAGTTTCCGAACGGTCCGGTAATCATGATGATCGTCGCGACGATCATGATGATGCCGTGCATACCCACAAGGGTGTTGTACGTCGTTGGCCCCAGGAATGCCGAATCTGGAGTCATGAGATTGGTGCGAATGAGCATGGCCAGGGTTCCGCCGACGCCGAGCAGGACCATCGTGATGACGAGGTACTGAATCCCGACGACCTTGTGATCTGTCGTGAAGCGGAAGTAGCGTCCGATCCCCTGGTCTTTGCCGGCGAGGAATAGCGCTTCCTCATCCGTGAGGTCCTTGCCGAGCACCCACCTGACCGGCCCGCTGAAGGCTCCGATGCCGATCATGAAGCCGACCACCCAGCCGAACATCGTGGTGAAGGCGATTCGGTTCTCCAGCAGCCAGACGAGGCCCGACGGCGCTTCGGCATCGCCCTCGAGCACCGGCATGACGAAGATGATGGTGGCCAGGTAGTGAGCCGCAATGGTGCCGATGAGGCCGAACACGATTGCGGTGATTATGTTGAGCCTGCGCATCACGCACCTCCTTCTTCCTGTGCGGCGGGCTCGATGGGGACTTCAGCACCCTTGTCCTGGGCCCAGGCGTCGAATTCTTCCTGGGTGACGACCTTTGCCTGTGTCTCCATAGCTGCGTGGAGCAGGCCGCACAGCTCGGCGCAGCGCACGTCGAAGCTGCCAATCGAATGGGGCACGACATCGGTCTTGGTCAGCTGGCCAGGGGTCGCGTCGACCTTAACGCCCATTTCAACAATCCAGAAGGAGTGGATGACATCGGCCGATGTGACGTCGAAGAGGGTCGTGCGGTCGAGAGGAAGGTAGAGGACGTCGGACTGGATGTTCCCGAGTTCCGGGTAGGTGAAGTTCCAGACCCATTGATTGCCGGTGACCTCGACGACCATCGGGGGCATCGCGCCGGCCGGTAGGGCCGCGAGGCCTCCGGCTGCTGGGATGGCGGCGATCTTGAGCATGCCCCAGATGAAGACGACGAGGGTGAGGACTCCCGACAGGATCGACCACAGCAGGACGACAGGCGAGTTGGTGCGGAAGTCTGGTGCGTCGTCCTCCGGAGGTTCATCGCCTGTGTAGCGCCAGCGTGCGACGCTGTAGATCATGATTGCCCAGATCACGGCCGCCACGGGCGCAGACATCGCCGTGAACAGGGTCATCGTCTGCTTAATATCGTCCATCTGTGTCGAGGCACTCGGGCCCATGAGCCAGGAAGGGATCCAGACGAGGCACTCGCCGACGATCGTCAGCACGAGCCAGATGAGTGCGATGCTGCGGACCTCGGGCCGCTTCCAGCCGGGGGGCTCGGGGGCCGGAGGGTCCTCGGTCTGGTGAACTGCAGTGTCAGTCATTGTCGCCCTCCCCTAAAGAACAGTGAACGTGCCGGCCATGTATCCCTCAGCAGACATGGCCCCGCCGAAATTCGCGTAGGTCCCATCACCGCACGGGAATTCGCAGTTCCAGTAGTAGAGCCCCGGGTCGCCGGTGTAGAAGGAGAACGTCACCTCGTTGGGGACGGGGTACCCGTTCTCGCCGACGACCTCTTCATTTGCCGCCTGGAGGGGCACGCTCACGAAGACCTGGTCCTGATCGGGCGATGGGATGCCGTGGAGCGTCCAGGTGTGACCGACGGTGTCGGGGGGAATCTGCGTGAATGGCTCGCCATTGAGCTGAGCCACGCCATCGACGGTGCCATGGACCTTGGCGAAGTAGTCATTCGTGATGACTTCGCCGCCGTCGTGCTGCAGGACCGTGATGGTCACCAGCGAGTGGGCCGGTACCTGGAGTGCTGTCTGGGGGCCGAACGTCACCCAGTCAGGGTGGGCGCCGCCGTCGGGCCCATGGAAGCCCTGCATGCTGTCCGGGTACGACTCAAGCTTCAGAAATGCATGCGGAAGCTCACCCTGCGGCGTCTGGACCGTGCCTCGGACCTCCGCAACTTGGACCGCCGGGGCAGGTTGCGCGAGGAGCACGCCTGCGCCCACAACGAACCCGACCCCGATGGCGATGGTTACCACCAAGAAGAACGCTCGAATCATGAACCGTCGCATGGTGTCCGACCTTCCATTCGAGGAGGTGCTCAGCCATTGCCCCCTATCGGGAAGCGACGCTGTGCAGTTTCAAGATGGCAGGTTTCGGTTCGAGATTCATGCTTTTATGAACATTGCATGAAGATTTCGTAAAGAAATGCCCTTTTGCCGCTCTGTGAGTGGGTTTTCATTTCGAGTTGAGGAGCGTTGGTGGACCATTCAGGACCCGGAGATCCAATGGTCTGGATGTCAGTTGCCGACGTCCCTGCGGTCGTGACCGCAGCCTTCGTGGCCTGGTGGTATCTCGTCTCGCTGCGCAGGGTCAATCGCGCTGACCCGACGTACCCCTGGCCCGCAACGAACTCCGTGTGCTTCTTCGCCGGATTACTGCTCGCCTTGGCGGTGGTGGCGGGACCGGTTGCTTCAGCCTCCATGTCGGGGTTCTCCATGCACATGGTCCAGCACATCGTCCTCATGATGATTGCAACACCGCTCCTGGTGCTAGGCGCCCCGGTGCTCCTAGGTATCCGGGCAGCGGACGACCATCAGGGTCGCCGCAGATGGGTGGCGGTCATTCGCAGTCGCCCCTGGATCGTCCTCACGAACCCTGTTGTTTCCTGGCTGGTGTTCGCAGCCGTGCTCGTAGGCGTCCATTTCACGCCGTTCATGTCGGCGGCGATGGATGCCGGCATCCTGGGGCGATACGGCGAGTATCTCCTCTACGGCGGTGCCTCGTTCTTCTTCTACTATTCGCTCCTTCCGGGTAACCCCGCTGCAAATCGGTTGAGCCCGGCGGCTCGGATCGGCTCCCTGTTCTTGATGATGGTCCCCGAGACGATGACGGGCTTCTTCATCTACTCGGCGACGTTCAGCCTCGTGCCCTCCTTCGCGGCGTCGGCCGCTGCCTCCGGGCGTGATGGTATTGCCGACCAGCAACTCGGTGGGGCACTCATGTGGTCGACGGGCATGATCATCGACGTCGCATGGATTGCCGTCGCGGTGCATGAGTGGTTCGAGAGCGAGGTGTCGAGGACGCGGTCCCTCGATGCGCAGATGCGGCGCGAGTCTGCAGCGGGGACCGTGCAATGACTGATGAAGCCGAGTTCGAGCCGCCGAAGGATCGGTGGCTGGCTCTGGCCGCGTTTGTCGGCACGGTCATCTGCCTGGCGATGGCGTGCTTCGAGTTCTCGCGGGCGATGGATGGGAATCCACGCAGTTGGGCGTATGCCATCGAGTGGCCGCTCTTCGGCGCCTTCGTCACTTATATGTGGCGGCGACTGAGCCGAGAGCGACTGTCCCATGAGGCTGATGATGACGAGAAAGCCGGAGGCCCTTGACGGGGGTTGGCTCGGTGCGAACGGGCAAAAGGTCCCTGCATCCTCGGACACTCTTGGCAGCCGTCGCGGTTGCCTCCTTCGTCGTCGCATGCGCCTCCTCGGGGCCGGCCGGCGCTTACCGCGATGATGCGGTCGGCCTTCTCATTGTCGAGGAGTCCTTGCGCCCATTCGCCCCCTCCGTCGAGGCGATGACCCTTGATGGTCGGGTTGTTCAGTCCGGAGCCTTCCTGGGCGAGGCCGTGACGATCAGTTCCGTAGGAGGCGATTTCGCCCTGCGCGAATCGCAGTTGCCAGCCCTTCACCGCCTCGCGGCGGCAAACTCTGGAGTGCAGGTCTTAATGGTGGACATAGATCGGGATGCGGCGGCACTCAGGAGCTTTGGCTTCGATGTGAGACCAGACCACCCGGTGACGTTGCTCATCGACTCGCATGGACGCCTTGCGGGAAGAATTCTGGGGCCCGCCACGCAGTCAAGCCTCGCTGCCGTGGTCGCGAATCTCTCGTGACACGCTCCGAGTCGCCGGCCATGTGTCGGCTGACGTTCATTCACGGTGGATCGAAGGTTCATGAGGACGCCTTAGAGTTCTCTTCCCCGGCACTGGGCGGGAAATAACAAGGAGTGGAAATGAGCGA
>WLOY01000179.1 GCA_009699015.1 Actinomycetota bacterium
AGTCACTCCGCCGCCGACGGGCAGGAGTACGGCAAGCCCGATGAGGATGAGCGCGGAGAATGGAACATCCTTCCAGGCCATGCAGGCGAAGAGCCCCCCGACAGGAGTCGCCATCATGACCGCGACGATGCCAACCGCGGCCTTCTGCCGGGCGCCGAGCGACCTCCCCAGAACGTACAGAGCGGCGGAGACAAGGGCGCATTGCACGAACATGACACCCGGGATGAACCTGCCACCGAAGGTGATCACCTGCACATAGAGCGTGTACGGGACAGGCACTGCGTCGTCGTAGCGCCCCTCGCGAATCTGCGTGATGGTCGCCAGGGAATCCTCGGTCAAGTTGCCCGGCCAGCTCGCGAGGATCCAGAAGAGGCACGGCAAGGCAATCAGGCCGACCGCCAGCGCCGATGCTGGCGTGACTCGGCGCCACGAGTTGAGGCCCTGCTCACGGAGCGGCGCCATGCGGGCAGTTGTGCCGTTCACCCTCGCTCCACATTCTCGAGCCACCACTGCGCTTGCGGCATCTGGTATGGGTAGTCGACATCGAGCCCACCGACGTTCTTGATCGGGTAGATCGCCTGGCCCATCCACTTCTGGGGGAGCAAGCCGGTCTCGAGTTTGTCAAGGTTTCGCGGACGGACGATTGATACGCCCATGTCGGCAAACCAGACATCGCCCTGTGAGTCGCGATCGCAGTTCAAGGTCGCAGGGTCGCCGAAGGTCTCGAACGGCACGAACGGTTTCAACAGGCCTTCTTCGTCGATCTTGCGGGCCCGCAGCGGGCTCCACATGTTGTAGCAGGAGACCGTCACGGCCGAATCGAGTTCGGGCCGAGCCCGGAGCACTTCGATGCCTTCGCGCAATTGCCCGGACGAGATCGTCACGGCATTGGCCATGAGGAGCACGTAGAGCTCAACCGTCTCGGCAATCGCATCCACTTCCGACGAGATCACCTGGTGCGCATGCACGTAGGCATCCTCGCCGAGGGCGGCATTGTCGGCGAGGTAAGCGGGCCGGTCGATGAGATGTGCACCCATATCTCCGGCGATCGAGGCGATCCCCGGGTCGTCGGTCGATACATAGATGCGGTCGATTTCCGAGGTCTCGACGACAGCCTGCAGCGGCCACCACACCATCGGGTGCCCAGCGATCAGCGTGGTATTTTTTCCTGGATAACCGGATGAGCCCTTGCGTCCGATCAGGATTGCTGCAATCACTCTGCGCCGCCTTCACCCCTAGTCACGTGACCGTCGCTGACATATCTGATCGATTCGAGCAGGCCGAGGCCCAGATCGACGTGCGTGTCGCCGACTAAGCGCCGCCCGGTACTCGCCTCGAATGAGTAGGGCGTCAGTCGATAGCGGCCCTCGAACGGCTCGTCACGAAGACTGATCTCCACTGAACCGCCGAGCATCTCGTTGATCGTCTCGAGGAGTTCAAGGGTCGAAAGCCGCTCATGGCCGGTGATGTGCAGCGACTGGCCACCGAACCGCTCGTCGAGTGCATCCACGGCGAGGGCCGCCGCGTCACGGATATGGATGTACTCGCGAATCTCGGTGCCATCGCCCCAGAATTCGATGCGGCCGGTCGTAACCGCCTGGGTGACGAGGCGCAGGATCGCATTCTGCGGGTCCGCACGGGGCCCGTAGAGCGACCCGAAGCGCAGGATCGTCGATGAGAGCCCGAGTTGCCCGGAGAGATCTTGCACGAGATTCTCGGCGGCCTGCTTGGTCGTGCGATACACCGAGCCGCCTCGTGAGAAGACATACACGCTGCTCGCGTACATGAATCGGCGAACCCCGGCGGCCGCGGCTGCCTCGAGCACCGACAGGGTGCCCAGCACGTTTACCTCAAGTGCCTTGCGCGGGTTCTTCCGCGCCTGCTCAAGGTCGGCGATCGCAGCGCAGTGGTAGACCGCCCCGCACCCAACCATCGCCTCCGCAAGGGCAGTTTGGTCGCCGATATCGCCAACTACAAGGTCTTGCCCTGATGAAATCCAGGTCGATGGCTCAACGTCGAACACCACGACCTCGTGGCCACGAGCCGTGAGCTCGTCGGCCACATGGCTGCCAAGAAACCCTGCGCCGCCGGTAACGAGTGTGCGCATCTGGCCTCCCGGGCTCACCGCACGTGCTCCATCACACGCTCACGCACCCACGGCAGGGGGTGAGGCTCTGTCGCTGCATCTCAAGGTGCTTCTCACGCAAGGTCGTGTAGCCCAGGCCCGTCCAGATTTCACTCACGGACTCGTCGCCCACCGTGCCCGGGCAGAGGAAGGATCGGTAGTCGACATCGCAAGGGTTCATCTTGCCGTCCCACCAGACGAAGGCCCGGCGCCACAGATCCGAGCACGCCTCGTCAATGCCATTCGGCTCATTGTCGTAGGCGTTCTCCCACGGGTTGTAGTCGACAAAGGCCACTTGGTCGACGTATTCGCGCCAGAACTCCTCGATCTTCTGGTGGTCCTGTAGCTCGCGGTCGAACGCGACCCCTGACACCCGCGTGATGAGGCGTGAGTTGGGGTAGTCGCGCTCCTTAATCTCCTTGAACCTTCGGATGTTCCCCATGACCCTGTCGAAGTCCCCATTGACCCTCAACTGGGCGTAGGTGACAGCATCGGCCGCATCAGCAGAGAACACGAGGGTGTTCGGCTCGGCCTGCAGGATCGCGTGCGCCTTCTTATCGTCTAGGAAGGTCGCATTCGTGTTCATCTTCAATCCGAGGAACTTGCCTGAGGCGTAGGCGAGCATCTCCTCGATCCCCTTGGTCATGAGCGGCTCGCCGCGTGATGCCATGGTCACGAATTCAATGTGGCCCTCGATCTGATCGACGATCTGCTTAAACAGGTCCAGGGAGATCTGCCCAGCATGGCCGTGCTTGCGCTGGGTGAGAAGTGGGTCGGTTTGGAAACAGAAGACGCACCTGAAGTTGCAGATGGACGTCGGCTCGATCTGGAGGCAGGGCGGGTATGCGTCCAACTCCTTCGTCTTTGGAAAGACGTCGTAGCGGAACCGGTGATAGAGATAGCGGGGCAGCTCATCGTCCGTCAGGCGAGCCAACTCCTCGACCGTGTGGGGTCGAAGAAAGAAGGTGGTTCCTGTGCGATCCGCCGGGGCCACGGCCAGGTCTGCAAGCGCCCGGGCCAGCACACCTGACATCTCCGGAGTCAGCACAAGGTTCGGCAGGTCAGCCCTCAATGCGTCTATTCGCGTGAAGACAGCCTCGGTCGAGAAACTCCCCGACACCGACTGGAAGCTGTCGCCCTTACGATACAAGCGTGGCGTGCTCAAGGCGGGGCTCCTTCGGGAGGGGACGATGAGGTATCCGTGACGAGTCTAACGATCTGGACCGATGACGACCTACCTCCGGTGAACAGCGGTCCGGTGGCGCTCTGGCAGGCATACCTGCCCGACGATGCCCCCAAAGACTGGTATTCAATGCCTGACGAGGTGCACCGCAACCGAGATAGCCTGCGAAGTGACTACCTCGCCTGGCTGCACGAGGCCGGCGTGACCAAGATTCAAGGCCTGCCCCTCGTGGACCGAATGGCGATCAGGCCGGGGCTGAGCTACTGGTGGATGACGATTCCGGCTGATAACTCAATCGAATCCAATTCACCGGCGTACATCGCGGTTCGGCTCATGGCCCTCGCCGCCCTGGCCGATCGCTTGGGCGTCACGAGCGTGAGCATCGTCACCAGCGACCGCTCCCTCGCCCGGCTCCTTCGCGATTGGGCCAAGTCCACCGGTCGTGCTCACAAGACTCAGCTCGGCCCGCGGCCACGCCTCACCCGGGAGAGCGTCTACCGCGCGTTCCCTTCCCTTGCCGCGCTCAGGGTAGTGATTGGCCACGCTGGTATTCCGATGCGCGTCAAGAGCGTTTCCGAGGAGTCACCGGCAGCAGCGGGACAATCCGGCATCTGCCTCGTCGACTACATGGCCCACTTCGCCCCCGGCGCCGTCGATGAAGGTCGTTTCGCCTCCAACTACTGGGGACCGCTCGTCGAGATGCTCGACGAACTCGACGAGCCGGTGCGCTGGCTCCACCTATCGGCCGACCTAGCTTCAAGCGGAGTCGTCGCCCGTGACGACGAACTCGTCCGGCAATTCGACGAAAACGCGACACTGCAAACCCACGATCTCGTGCATCGGCATCTCACCTGGACTGTTCTCATTCGATCGTGCCGTGACTACCTCAGGGTGAGGTGGTTTGGCATAAGCGCGAGGCCACGGGCTCGCATCTTCTTCGATGCCAGAAGCGGCAGCTCGCTGTGGCAGGCATTCCGAACCGCCTACCGCGATCAGTTCTTCGGCAAGACGGCCATGCTCAACTGCCTGTGGCTCAACATCTTTGAAGATGCGCTCCTGCGGATGCCGCACCAGCGGCTCGGCATCTACTTATTCGAGAACCAGCCATGGGAGATGGCTTTCCTCAACGCTTGGCGTAAAGCAGGGCACGGCGAACTGCTCGGCGTGGCTCACTCCACGACACGATTCTGGGACACCCGCTACTTCAAGGATCCCCGAGACCTCTGGTCTGAAGCGGGGTCGAATCCCATGCCGTGGCCCGAACGGGTGGCCGTCAACGGACCGCTCATGCGAGAAACGTGCCATGACGCACGCTACCCGGAGCCACGGATAGTCGAGGTGGAAGCCCTGCGGTTCTTCGGCACCGAGCATGCAATTAGTCCGCGATCTCGTTCAGGGCCTCTACGAATCCTTGTCTGTGGTGACTACTCGCCAGTGGCCGCACAACGAATGCTCGACCTTGTCAACGAATCGCTCGCAGTGACCGACCTCTCCATCGCAATCTCCTATCGGCCCCATCCAACGAACGCCCTGCTAGAAGTCCACCTGCATCCCGACTGCCGATTCGACCTCGCTCCATCAATCCAGGAAGCTCTAGCGGGCTCCGACATCGTAGTGACGGGTGCAATGTCCAGCGTGTCAATCGAAGCAGTCGCCAGTGGGCGAAGCACCTTTATGGTCGGAGACGCACACGCATTCCTCACCAGCCCGCTGGAGAGCGCAGCCAACCTTAACTTCGTGACCACCGCGGAAGGATTTCTGTCCAGTCTTCGGCGCTTGGACCAAGCCGAGGCCCTCATCCCCAAGGCGGCAAACGATTTTTTCAGGGTGAATTCAACGCTGTGCTCATGGCGGAAAGTGACCACGATTGAATAGGCCCGTTAGTTGATCTGCCGTGCTACCAATGGGTCAGAGCAGCCTTCAGATCTCGCAATGGTCTGCGGCCGACAAATGCATACTGATTACAGAATTCATTCACTGCCGATTGGACATTAGAAGAAGCCCACCACGCAGGAACGTCCTCCCATATCGAGTTGACGTGCAAAGCGCAGGTGACGGGATCGTCGAAGAGCACCCCAGCCTCGCGAAGCAACTCGAAAAATGGTTTGGCTGACTCGGAGAGCTCCCAAAACTCTGGGTTCCAGAACATGACCGTAGGAACGCCCTGGGTGAACGACTCCAGAAAAGTGGTTGCGTTGTAGGTGGCTACGTATAGGCGCGTGTGATCAAGCAGGGTCGACAAGTCACTTCGACCATTATCCGTGGTTATCTCGGGCTCGACATCCTTCCATCGTTGCGCCTGGTCCCAGCCGTAATCATTCGAATTCAGCCGAACAATCAACTCGTCACGCACCTGTCGAGAAAGCGCCCCCGCGAATGCGAATTGATCGTCGAAATACCCTTGGCACTGCGGACCGATGGGGACGCTGAACATCCAATAACTGAGCCTAGGAAACGATGCCAATACCTGAAGACATCGCCCAGTTTGCATTGGGCGTCGCCTAACCATCCCGATCAGCTTCGTTGCCGGAGCAGGACGCACCGTGGGATGCTCCAGATCACGCCAACCCCATGACAAGTAGCGATCACTGATGGCAATCTCATGCATCTGACTTGCTGACCAATCGCCGGTGCCATAATGCCCACCATGCTGGGCTATGACGAGCTTGGCTCCTCTTTCGCACTGCAGCCCTGCCCACATCTTCCACCCATCGTCACTGGAGAATGCATTCGCCGTTACGACCACTCTCGGGGTCCGTGCCGGGCCCTCGGCCGCCACCTTCGAGTACGCGTCTGCATAGCCCTCCAAGTAGCAGGTCGGCAGGTACTTGGGTATAAGGTCCGCAATAACGCGCGTGAACGGATCACCATCAGTAGCGTTCACGACCCAATTTCGGCGTTGAGGATCCGCCCTCGCCTTCGGAAAGGAGAGTTTGGATTCGATCGAGGGAATTTGGTGGAGCAACAATTCCAACTTGATCTTCTCAGATCGGTGGAGGTAGACCGAATGTAGAGCGACCCCCGCCCCGCTTACTCGCCCTCTCCTTGACTGCCTGACCATGTCCGGCATAGCCGGAATTTTGCCTGAATCACCGTGCAGGTGTTGAGCACCTTCCACGGCTTCGACCGGCAGGCCCGTCCACCGTTCGGCGAGGTCGGCGAAGATCCTCTCATTCCATGCGTCACCCACCA